>JBBIIQ010000118.1:0-4224 GCA_037446405.1 Armatimonadota bacterium
CGTGGATCTACATCGGCACCCAGGGCATCCTGCAGGGCACCTACGAGACCTTCGCCGCGGTGGCGCGGCGGCACTTCGGCGGGTCGCTGCGCGGCAGCGTCGTCCTCACGGCGGGACTGGGGGGCATGGGCGGGGCGCAGCCCCTGGCGGTGACCATGAACGAGGGGGTTGCCCTGGTTGTTGAAGCCGACCCGGCGCGCATCCACCGCCGCCGCAGCGCGGGGTGGGTGGACCGGGCCACCGACCGCCTGGACGAGGCGCTGCGCTGGGTGGAGGAAGCACGCCGCCAGCAGCAGCCCCTGTCGGTGGCGCTGCTGGGCAACGCCGCGGAGACCCACCCTGCCCTGGTCCGGGCGGGCTTCGCCCCCGACGTGGTCACCGATCAGACCTCGGCGCATGACCCTCTGGGCGGCTACATCCCCGCCGGCGTCTCCGCGGAAGAGGCGGTGCTGCTGCGGCGGCTGGACCCGGCGCGGTACGTGCGCCTGGCTCGCGAGAGCATCGCCCGGCACTGCGCCGCCATGGTGGACTTCCAGCGTGGCGGCAGCGTGGTCTTCGACTACGGGAACAACCTCCGCGGGCAGGCCAGGGAGGCCGGCTTCGACGACGCCTTCGCCTACCCGGGCTTCGTCCAGGCCTACATCCGGCCGCTGTTCTGCGAAGGGCGGGGACCGTTCCGCTGGGTGGCTCTCTCCGGTGAGCCGCAGGACATCTACACCACCGACGAGGTCATCCTTCGCCTCTTCCCCGAAGACGAGTCGCTGGCCCGCTGGATCCGCCTGGCCCGGGAGCGGGTCCCCTTCCAGGGCCTGCCCGCCCGCATCTGCTGGCTGGGCTACGGAGAGCGCGCCACGGCGGGGCTGGCCTTCAACGACCTGGTGCGGGCCGGACGGGTGGCGGCCCCCATCGTCATCGGGCGGGACCACCTGGACGGCGGGTCGGTGGCCTCCCCCCACCGCGAGACGGAGGGGATGCGCGACGGCTCGGACGCCATCGCCGACTGGCCCATCCTCAACGCGCTGGTGAACACGTGCGCCGGGGCCACCTGGGTGGCCGTGCACCACGGGGGCGGGGTGGGGATCGGCTACTCCATTCACGCCGGGCAGGTGGTCGTGGCGGAGGGAACCCCGGCATCCGCCCAGAAACTGGAGCGTGTCCTCACCACCGACCCAGGGACTGCCGTGGTGCGCCACGCCGACGCCGGGTACCCCGAAGCGCTGGCGGCGGCGGCGCGGCATGGGATCACGATGCCGTCGGCCCGCGGCGAGGTGGGGCGCGAGCCCCGCTAGGGCGTGCCGGCGGCCCGAGGAGCGACAGACCACGTGTTTGCCATTAACTTCTACTCGTCGGTGTTCGGCGAGGCGCTGCGCCAGGGGCGCAAGACCGCCACCATTCGCCTGGGGGACAAACGGGAGAAGTACCGGGAGGGGCAGATCGTCTGGCTGACGGTGGGTCGCCGCTTCGGGACCCGGCGCAAGGTGGCCACGGCCATCATCGACCGGGTGGAGTTCAAGCGCCTCTCCGAGGTCACGCCACGGGAGATCGAGCGGGACAACCCGGAGCTGCGCCGCCATGAGGAGCTGATGGACTTCCTGGCCAAGATCTACGGGCGCAAGATCTCCCTGGACGATGAGGTCACGGTGATCCACTTCTCCCGCATCGAGGAGACGGCGGAGGGGCCCCCCGGCGGCCTGAGCCCTCCCGAGTAATGCAGTCTGTCCCCCCGGCGTGTACACTGATGGGCGGCGAGTGAATGCTTCTGTGAGGTGAGACGGACATGCGTACGCTCTTGGCAGTTCTCCTGGTGGTGGTGGGGCTGGGGGCGATCACGCCCCTCCGGGGCGCTCCTGCGCCCGTGGTGCTGGCGGCGACGGAGTTCAAATGGACGCCCAAGGACGTCAGCGTCGCCGCCGGGGACATCACCTTCAGTGTGGCGAACAAGGGGACGGTCGAGCACAACTTCGTCATCGAGGATGCCAAGGGGAAGGTGCTGAAGGAAGTGGACGCGATCCTGCCTGGGAAGACCATGCAGGTGAAGGTCACGTTGAAGGCGGGCAAGTACACCATCGTCTGCACCGTGCCGGGGCACCGCGAGGCCGGCATGGTGGGTACCCTCACCGTCAAGTAGGGTCGACCGGCAGCCCGGGCGGTTACCCGGACCGGGCGGGGGCGGACGCGGGGAGACAGAGGAACTCCGGCGGCACGCGCGGGGCGAGGTAGAGGTGGTCCGTGGCCTGGTAGAAGGGCACGCCGGCCGCGTGGGCGCGGCGGGCCAGGACGGGGAGGACCTCTCCAGCGATGCCGTGCCGCTCCAGCAGCCGCGCCGCCTCCTGGGGGGTGAGGCAGAGGTGCACGTACTGCCGTTGCCGCGGGCGAAGCCCGTCGGCCCGCACCCGCTCCTGGTCCGCCGCGGGGACGGCATAGTACAACCACTCCGGGGGACGGACCGCCGGCCCCGGCTGCTGCAGGGTGATGGAGTGGCCGTAGCGCGCCCGGATCAGGCCGTCCTCGAGCTGGAAGCGCCGCGCGTCCAGGCGGGCCACCTCGACCACCTCTTCCGGCCGCAGGTCCTCCCAGCCGTGCGCCCGCAGGGCCTGCGCCAGCGCCTCCAGCGGCACCCGCCCCTGCGCGTCCAGCACGAGCCCCACCTCTTCCGGCCGGTGGCGGAGGATCAGCGAGAGGAACCTGCTGAGGCGGGTGCGCCGTTCCGGATGCATTGTCGATCCTGCAGTCCCGTTACCGCTTAGCCTTCGCGTGCCGCGACGGGGTTCCTGCCGGGGGAGCCGCGCTTGAGCGGCCCCGGGGCATAGTGTAGGCTCAACGCGGGAACGGCGGCACTGCGGCCGGTACCGGGGCTGGGGCGGGTGCGGCGTGGGCGGGAAGCTGGTCGAGTGCGTCCCCAACATCAGTGAAGGGCGGCGGCCCGAGGTCATCCAGGCCGTGGTGGACGCTGTCGGGGCCACGGCCGGGGTCCGCCTGCTGGACGTGCAGTCGGACCCGAGCCACAACCGCTCCGTGATCACCTTCGCCGGCCCGCCGCAGGCGGTGGCAGAGGCGGCCTTCGCTCTGTGCGCCCGCGCCGTGGCGCTGATCGACATGAACCTGCACCGCGGAGAGCACCCCCGCATCGGTGCGGTGGACGTGATCCCCTTCGTCCCCATCGCCCACGTGACCATGCCCGAGGCGGTGGAACTGGCGCGGGCGCTGGGCGCCCGCCTGTGGGCGGAGCTGCGCCTGCCCGTCTACTTCTACGCCGAGGCGGCCACTGTGCCCGGACGCGTGCGCCTGCCCGACATCCGCAAGGGTGAGTACGAAGGGCTGGCGGAGAAGATGGCCGACCCCGCCTGGGCACCGGATGTGGGTGAGGCCCGCCCCCACCCTACCGCCGGAGCGACGGTGGTGGGCGCGCGCCGGCCGCTTGTCGCCTACAACATCAACCTGCACACGACGGCGGTGGAGGTGGCCAGGGAGATTGCCCGCGCCGTGCGCGAGAGCAGCGGCGGCCTGGTCAATGTGCAGGCGATGGGGGTCGTCGCCGCCAGCGGTCAGGCCCAGGTCTCGCTGAACCTGCTGGACCACACCCACACCCCGGTGGCCCGCGTCTTCGAGCTGGTGCGCCGGGAGGCGGAGCGCTTCGGCGTGCAGGTGGCGGAGAGCGAGATCGTCGGTCTGGTGCCGCTGGACGCCGTGGTGGACGTGGCCCGCTACTACCTGCGCCTGCGCCAGTTCCAGCGCGAGCAGATCCTGGACGTTCGCCTGCTGGAGTGATGGCGGCCGACCTCCTGATCGTCCACGCCGGGGAGCTGCTCACCCTGGCCGCAAGCCACCCGGCGGAAGGGCCGCGCACAGGGAGCGCCCTGGGCCGCCTGGGCCTGATCCGCGACGGAGCCCTCGCCGTCGCCGACGGCCTGATCGTGCAGGTGGGCACCACGGCCGAGGTGCGGGACGCGGTGCCGCAGGCGGCGCAGGTCGTGGACGTGGCGGGGCGGGTGGTCCTGCCGGGCTTCGTCGACGCCCACACCCACCTGCTCTTCGGCGGGTGGCGAGCGGAGGAGTTCGAGCGGCGGCTGGGCGGCGCCACCTACCAGGAGATCACCGCCCGTGGCGGGGGCATCCTGCACACCGTGGCCCAGACCCGCAGGATGAGCGAGGAGGCGCTGGTGGAGGTGGGGCTGGCCCGCCTGACGCAGATGCTGGCCCACGGCACCACCACGGTGGAGGCGA
>JBBIIQ010000118.1:4234-6111 GCA_037446405.1 Armatimonadota bacterium
CCGGCTATGGGCTGTCCACGGAGGCGGAGGTCACCCTGCGGCGCGCCCTGCACCGGATCGGCGCCCTCCACCACGTCGACGTGGTGCCCACCTTCCTCGGCGCGCACGCCGTTCCCCCGGAGTTTGCCGGCGACGCCGACGGCTACCTCCGCCAAGTGATCGAGGAGATGCTGCCGGCGGTAGCGGAGGAGGACCTGGCGGAGTTCTGCGACGTCTTCTGCGAGCGGGGAGCGTTCACCGTGGAGCAGAGCCGCGCCGTCCTGGAGGCGGGGGCGGAGTACGGGCTGGCCCCCAAGGTCCACGCCGACGAGCTCTCCGATAGCGGCGGGGCCCGGCTGGCGGCAGAGGTGGGCGCCGTCTCGGCGGACCACCTGGAGCACGCCGCGGAGGAGGGGCTGCGGGCCATGGCTGCGGCGGGAGTCATCGCTGTCCTCCTCCCGGGAACCGCCTTCTTCCTGGAGCTGCCCGCGCCTCCGGCGCGGCGGATGGTCGACCTGGGCGTGGCCGTGGCCCGGGGGGCGGGCTTCAATCCCGGCAGCAGCCCCACCTACTCCATGCAGATGGCGGTCGCCCTGGGTGTGCTGCGCCTGGGCCTGCGGCCGGCTGAGGCGGTGGCCGCGGCAACGATCAACGCGGCGCACGCCATTGGAATGGCGGAGGAGGTGGGCAGCCTGGAGCCGGGAAAGGTGGCGGATGTCGTCATCCTGGACGCCACCGACTACCGCGCCCTGGCCATGCAGTTCGGCGTGAACCTGGTGGACGAGGTCTACAAGCGCGGCCGCCGCGTCTACTCCAGCCGGGCGGGAATCCTGCAGCCGTGAGGCCTCCGCACGGCCGGCGCAACTCGGCCCGTCTCTGAAAGCGCCGCGCCTGTCACGTCATTGACCGCCTCATGTTCGTCGCAATCGGGCCACGAGCTCTAACTGGCCTCAGGACCGAGTACGCGCTTACGCTCCCGTGGACGACTCGGGATCGTGATACTGGAGGTAAGGGAAGCAGCTCACCCATCCGCTGCTCTCTCCTCTGCGGATCGCGTCGCTTCGCATGCCGACACGATTCGCCGTCTGGAGGCGCGGCGCTTTCATAACATCCGGCCGAGCTGACGGTATCCCGTGGGACAGCGAGAGCAGTCACTCCCGGGAGGACATATGATGGGACCAGATGCAGGCACCTTCTGACCGGAGCCCAGACGGAGAGGCCGTGCGCGGAGGGGCCCGGCTGGTGGGCAGCACGGTGCTGCGGGTGGACCGGCTGGGGTCGACGAACGACCTGCTGCGCTCACTGGCCCAGCAGGGGGCGGCGGAGGGGACCGCCGTGGTGGCCCGCGAGCAGACCGCCGGGCGCGGCCGGATGGGCCGTCGCTGGGCGTCGCCCCCGGGGGGCCTGTGGCTCTCCGTCCTCCTGCGTCCTCCCCGACCCGCAGACCTCCGGCTGGCGCTGGCGGCGGCGGTCGGGACCGCGGAGGGGGTGCGCGGCGTCAGCGGCGCGCCTGTCGGGTTGAAGTGGCCCAACGACCTGGTGCTGCGGGGGCGGAAGGTGGGTGGGGTTCTCGTGGAGGCGGTCCCGCCCTGGGCCGTGGTGGGCATCGGGGTCAACGTCAACGTGGAGCGGGCGCTGCTGCCGCCGGACGTGCGGGAGACGGCGGCCTCCGTGGCGGAGGTCGTGGGCCACACGGTGGACCTGGACGCAGCGCTGGACGGCGTCCTCGCCGGTCTCGACGACGCCTACGACGCCCTTCGCCGCGGGCGGGGGGAGGAGGTGCTCGACCGCTGGCGGCGGCTCAGCGTGACGCTGGGCCGGCCCGTGCGCGTGCGCAGCGGCGGCCGCCTCATCGAGGGCATCGCGGTGGACATCGACGCCGCCGGGGCGCTGCTGGT
>JBBIIQ010000119.1:0-6035 GCA_037446405.1 Armatimonadota bacterium
GGTCCCGGATGGGTTTGTGCACCGTCTGGGGGGTGATCCCGTGCACCTCGTTGTACCGCAGCTGGATCTGGCGGCGGCGGTTGGTCTCGTCGATGGCGCGGCGCATGGACTCCGTGACCTCGTCGGCGTAGAGGAGCACCCGGCCGGAGACGTGGCGTGCCGCCCGCCCCATGGTCTGGATCAGCGAGGTCTCGGAGCGGAGGAAGCCCTCCCTGTCGGCGTCCAGAATGGCCACCAGCGAGACCTCGGGCAGGTCCAGCCCCTCCCGCAGCAGGTTGATCCCCACCAGGACGTCGTAGGTGCCCAGGCGCAGGTCCTTGAGGATCTGCACCCGCTCCAGCGTCTCCACTTCGGAGTGCAGGTAGTGCACCTTCAGGCCCATCTCCTGCAGGTAGGCGGAGAGGTCCTCGGCCATGCGCTTGGTCAGCGTGGTGACCAGCGTGCGTTCCCCTTTTTCCACCTGGGCCTTGATCTCGGCCATCAGGTCGTCGATCTGGCCCCGGGCCGGCCGCACCTCCACGTAGGGGTCCACCAGCCCGGTGGGGCGGACGATCTGCTCCACGACCTTCTGGCTGACCTCATACTCGAACGGTCCCGGCGTGGCTGAGACGAAGACCACCTGGCTGATCAGCGCGTCGAACTCCTCCCAGGAGAGGGGGCGGTTGTCCAGGGCGGAGGGCAGGCGGAAGCCGTAGTCCACCAGGTTGGCCTTGCGGGAGCGGTCTCCCTCCAGCATCCCCTTGATCTGCGGCACGGTGACGTGGCTCTCGTCGATGAACATGAGGAAGTCCCGGGGGAAGTAGTCGAGGAGGCATCCCGGCCGCTCCCCCGGCGCCCGCCCGTCCAGGTGCCGTGAGTAGTTCTCGATGCCGGGGCAGGTGCCGGTCTCCCGCAGCAGCTCCATGTCGTAGCGGGTGCGGAACTCCAGCCGCTGCGCCTCCAGCAGCTTCCCCTGGGCCCGGAACCAGGCCACCCGCTCCTGCAGCTCCGCCTCGATGGTGGCCAGGGCGCGCTCCAGCCGCTCCTCCGTGGTCACCCAGTGCCTGGCCGGCCAGATGGCCACCACCGGCTTCTCCTCCAGGACCTCGCCGGTGAGGGGGTCGACCTCCATGATCCGGTCCACCTCGTCGCCGAAGAGCTCCACGCGCACCGCCCGCTCCTCGTAGGCGGGGTGGATCTCGATGACGTCGCCGCGCACGCGAAAGCGGCCGCGGGCGAAGTCGATGTCGTTGCGCTCGTACTGGATGTCCACCAGCCGCCGCAGGATGTCCTCCCGTGTCCGCCGCTCGCCGCGGCGGACCAGCAGCATCACCTCCTTGTAGTCCTCCGGCCGGCCCAGGCCGTAGATACAGGAGACGGAGGCCACGACGATGACGTCCCGCCGCTCCATCAGCGCCTTGGTGGCGGCGTGCCGCAGGCGGTCGATCTCGTCGTTGATGGAGGCGTCCTTGGCGATGTAGAGGTCCGTTTGGGGGACGTACGCCTCCGGCTGGTAGTAGTCGTAGTAGGAGACGAAGTAGCGGACGGCGTTCTCCGGGAAGAACTGGCGGAACTCGCTATACAGCTGCGCGGCCAGAGTCTTGTTGTGGGCGATGACCAGGGTGGGCCGCTGCAGCCGCTCGATCACCCGAGCCATGGTATAGGTGTTGTGTACGAAGCATCCACCCCATCCGGCGAAGAATGTCTCGTTGTCCTCAACCGCCAGGTCGTAGACAAACGCCTCCCCTGCGGCCTGCACCACGCGGCGGACGGGCGTCCAGAACACGTTGAGGTATGGGATGACGTCTACATTGGTGTTCTCCCGGCGGCCGACTACCCTGTCAAGGCGGACGTTCTTCCGTGGAAGGCTGAATCCGATGGCGTCGCGGAATCTCCGGAGAAACGCCTGGCCGGAGATGCTCAGCTGCCAGTACGTGCGCCGTTCCGCACGACCCGGCACCCTGATCCGTCTGCGGCGAAGGCGCGCGACGATGCCGAAGCGGAGCAGCGCGTAGGCCAGATCGGAAGCCAGCCGGACGCTGGCCGTTGTGCAGGTGATGTCCACTCCATCCACACCGCCGTCGGCCGTGAAGTATGCCTTGAGCAGATGCGCCAGCTGCGCATTGGACAGTTGGGGCCAGAACGGCGGCAGCCGTTTGCCGCGCGCGTCCCTTCCACACCACTCGCTCAGGAGGAGGCTCCAGATGGTGGAGAAGACCTGATAGTCGTGCGTGCCTGGACGTCGGTGATGGCGCAAGCCCAGACCCCGGGTGACCTGGAGCACGTCGGCGACGATCTCCTCGTCGGCAGATGTGATGATCACGTAGCGCTCCTCGGCATGCCCTTCGGCCACGTAGTACCCTATGAAACGCAGCAAGGCATCGGTCACGGGCAAATTGCCCGGGACGTCGGATCGGCGACGGATAGTGCCGAAACGAGCTCCCTCGGCCAGCTCGGGGACGACGGCCGCCAGCCGACGATACACAGGTAGAGCAACCCGCTCCTGCCGCAGGATGCCGTGTAGCCGGTCGGCAGGAACGAGAGGCCGCAACATCTCCGCCGCCGCAGACCAGACCTGCAGAAGTTGGGGCATGGCCACATAGAGCGGCACCCGACCGTCCAGCATCTCCAGAAGCGGAAGGTCAGCGAGTGGCTCCGCCGGCTCCGGCAGGATTCGCGGCAATGGCAGGCAGTCTCCCTGGCGGAGGTCCTGGGTGGGGAGCAGGTGCATCCGCCCGTTCCGCAGGACGAAGAAGTTGTGGTCGCCGGTGACGGTGACCGTCCGGCCACAGGCGGTCGTCACTTCCCACAGGCAGTCGGGCGAGCGATGGCGGAGAAACTGGCGGACGGGCTTCCAGGATACCTCCCCTGTCCGCGGATCGACGCTCAGGGCCTCAACGCCCGCCCCGGCGGCCGGCTGGTCGAGGATCTCCGTATCTCCTGCGCAGCGGACTTCGCCGGGCCTCTCAGCGAAAAGCCGGTCGACGACACTGCCGATGGACTCCACGAAGATCCGCCGCCCCCACCTCAGAAGCACGGGCGTGTCACCAGCGACGCTCTTTCCCGATCCCGTGACCCCCAGCAGCGTCTGGTAGCGGTTGCCTGCCTGCAGGCTGGCCGCCAGCTCCTCGATGGCCTTGGGCTGGTCGCCGCGGGGCTGCATCTCGGTGAGCATCCTGAACATGGGCATAAAATTATCTTACCACCGCACCGGGCGCCCGGGTGGGGCGCTCCTTCCGGACCTTCCCGGACCTTCCCGGACCTTCTCTCCGGCGGGGGACCTCCCGGACCCCGCGGAGGCGGGGGGGGGGCACCGCTAGGCGGATGGACGGCCACCACCCCGGACACCGGATCAGAACGACCGGATCAGAACCCGGCGGGCCGGACCGGGGCTCCAGGGGATGCCGGAAGGAGCCCGGCGCGGGGTCCGGGGGGTTCCGCCGCCTGGGGGTGCTCTGCACAGAAGCCCCGCCCACCGGTAGGGTTGGCCCCCTCCCCTGGCGAAACATACGGGGCCGGACGACCGACTGTCCGGGAAAGGACGGAGGAGAGGTATGCCGCGAGGAACCGTCAAGTGGTTCAACGCCGAGAAGGGGTACGGGTTCATCACACCCGATGAAGGCGGCAAGGACGTCTTCGTACACCACTCGGCCATTCAGATGGAAGGGTATCGCACCCTTTCAGAAGGGCAGAAGGTGGAGTACGAGATCACACAGGGACAGAAGGGACCCCAGGCCGCGAACGTCCGCCCGATCTAGTTTCCCCTCCGGGAACTGATGCAGGGTCGTCCGCACCGCCCGATCCGCATTGCTGTGATCGGGGAGCGGCGGGCGTCCGCCCCTCTGGCTGAAGCGGCTGAAGTCATCGGCCGGGAGATCGCCAGGCGGGGCGGTGTTCTCATCTGCGGCGGGATGACGGGGGTGATGGAGGCGGCAGCGCGGGGCGCGGCGGCCGCAGGCGGCGTGGTCGTCGGCATCCTCCCCACCGCCTCCGCGGAGGAGGGCAACCCCTACCTGACGATCCCCATCCCCACGGGCATGGATGAAGCGCGCAACGTGATCATCGTGCGCTCCGCCGAGGCCGTCATTGCCGTGGGCGGGGCGTACGGGACCCTCTCCGAGATCGGGCACGCGCTGAACCTCGGTGTACCCGTGATCGGGCTGGACACCTGGCAGGTGCGCCGGGACGGCATGCCCGCGGACCCGATCCGCCGGACCCAGGACCCGCAGGAGGCTGTGGCCTGGGCCTGGGAGGCGGCGCTGGCGCGCCGCCGGGGCGCAAGCTAGCCCTCTGCCCGGCCAGCCGGTTCCCCGGCTGCCCGGCCTCCCTGCGACCTAGACGGCCTCCCCCCGGAGCTGCCGCCAGAGGGACTCCACCTGCCGGCGGGTCTCCTCCGGCGTGCCGCTGTTGTCGACGACCCAGTCGGCCTCCGCCGCCTTCTCCCACAGCGGCCGCTGCGCGGCCAGGCGGCGGCGGGCTTCCTCCTCCTCGATCCCCTCGCGGCGGCATAGCCGGGAGACCTGCGTGGCTTCGTCCACGACGACGACGACCACCCCCTCCAGGGGGAAAGCCTCGCGGGGGGCGGTGTCCAGCAGCAGGGGGATGTCCAGGACGATGACCGCATCCGCCGGCAGCCACCGCTGCAGGCGGGCCACCTCGCGGCGCAGCAGGGCACGGATGCGGGGGTGGGTGATGTCGTTGAGTCGGCGGCGCGCCGCCGGATCGGCGTAGATCCAGGAAGCCAGGCGGGCGCGGTCGATCCGCCCGTCGGGCTGCAGGACCTCCGGGCCGAAGGCGGCCACCACCTCCCGGTACGCCTCCATCCCCGGCTCCAGCACCTCGCGGGCCAGGGCGTCGGCGCTGATCACCACCGCCCCCAGCTGGCGGAGGATGGCGGCCACCGTGCTCTTGCCGCTGGCCAGCCCGCCGGTGAGCCCGATGACCCTGGCCATCAGGGAGGCAGCGGCGTCATGTCCCGCCAGTTGGGGCCGGCTCGGGCCTCCGTCTTCAGGGGCACCTTCAGCGGGTAGGCCTGGCTCATCACGTCCTGGATGGCCCGCGCGGCCTCCCGCACCTCCGCCGCCGGCACCTCGAAGAGCAGCTCGTCGTGAATCTGCAGGATCAGGCGCACCGCCGGATGGCGGGGCAGCACCTCCCGGGCGATCTCCACCATGGCCTTCTTGATGATGTCGGCGCTGCTGCCCTGGATGGGGGTGTTGATGGCCGTGCGCTCGGCGGCCTCGCGCACCACGCGGTTGCGGGAGAAGAGGTCGGGGAGGTAGCGGCGGCGGTTCAGCAGGGTGGTGACGTAGCCGTCGCGCCGCGCCTGCTCCACGATGCGCACCATGTACGCCCGCACCTGCGGGTAGCGGGCGTAGTAGCGCTCGATGTAGTGCTTCGCCTCCGCCTTGCCGATCCCCAGCTGCGCCGCCAGCCCGAACTCGCTCATGCCGTAGGCCACGCCGAAGACGATGGTCTTGGCCCGCCGCCGCAGGTCGGGGGTGACCTCGTCTCTGGGCACGTTGAACACCTCGGCCGCCGTCACGGTATGCACGTCGTCGTCGCGGGCGAAGGCGGCCAGCAGGCCCGGATCCTCGGTGATGTGGGCCAGGACACGCAGGTCGATCTGGGAGTAATCCACGCCCAGCAGCAGGGCGCCCTCGTCGGGGATGATGGCGCGGCGAATCCGCCGCCCCACCTCGGTGCGGATGGGGATGTTCTGCAGGTTGGGCTCGGTGCTGGAGAGGCGGCCGGTGGCCGCCAGGGTCTGGTTGAAGGTGGTGTGCACGCGGCCGGTGCGCGGGTCGGCCAGCCGCGGCAGGACGTCCACGTAGGTGTTCTTCAGCTTGACCAGCTCGCGGTACTCCACGATCTTCGCGGCGATCTCGTGCTGGGCGGCCAGGTACTCCAGCACCTCCTGGTCGGTGGAGAGGCCCGTCTTGGTCTTCTTCAGCGCCGGAAGCTGCAGCCGCTGGAAGAGGACGAAGGCCAGCTGCTTGGGGCTGCTGATGTTGAACTCCGTCCCGGCCAGCCGGTAGATCTCGGTGGCCAGTCCG
>JBBIIQ010000120.1:0-5983 GCA_037446405.1 Armatimonadota bacterium
GAGTTTGCGCCCGGGGAAAGCGCGGTTGCTCATGCCCGTGCCGCCGTCGCCCGCGGCGTGCGGCCGGTGGTGGGGGCCACAGGGCTGCCGGCGGACGCCGTGGACGACCTGGCCGCCCTGTGCGCGCTCCACAGCCTGGGCGGGGTGATCGCGCCCAACTTCGCCCTCGGCGCCGTCCTGATGATGCTCTTCAGCCAGAAGGCCGCCCGCTACTTTCCCCACGCGGAAGTCATCGAGCTGCACCACGACCGCAAGCGGGATGCCCCCTCGGGGACCGCCGCCAAGACCGCGCAGATGATCGCCCAGGCGCGCGGCGAGCCTCCCCCGCCGAAGGTGCAGGAGGAGGAGGCCGTCCCGGGAGCCCGCGGCGGGACGGTGGGCGGGGTTCGCGTGCACAGCGTCCGCCTCCCAGGCCTGATTGCCCACCAGGAGGTCATCTTCGGTGGGGCGGGGCAGGTCCTGACCATCCGCCACGACTCGCTCAGCGAGGAGTCCTTCATGCCCGGCCTGCTCCTGGCCGTGCGGCGGGTGATGGACCTGCGCGGCCTGGTCTACGGGCTGGAGCACCTGCTCGACCTTTAAGCCCGCCCGTCCCCCGCGCCGTCTCGCAGGGCGGCGCAGGCTCGCTTCCTGGAGGCCCGGATGCGCATCGAGCGAATCGACGTCTTCGGCTACGACGTGCACTACGTCCACGGCGTCTACGTCATGTCTGGGGGCAGGGCGGTGCGGGCCCTCCCCTCCACGGTCGTCCGCGTGACCACTGACAGCGGTGTGGTGGGGTGGGGAGAGGTCTGCCCGCTGGGCCCCACCTACCTGGCCGCCTTCGCCGCGGGAGCGAGGGCGGCACTGCGGGAGCTGGCGCCAGCGCTCCTGGGAGCGGACCCGCGCAACCTGGCCGAGGTGCACGCGCGGATGGACGGCGCGCTGCGGGGCCACGCCTACGCCAAGAGCCCGCTGGATGTCGCCTGCTGGGACATCCTGGGAAAGGCCAGCGGCCAGCCCGTGGTCACGCTGCTGGGCGGGCGGCGGCAGGAAGCATTTCCCCTGTACAGGGCCGTGCCACTGGCGGCCCCGGAGGTAATGGCCCGCTACGTGCAGGAGCGCCGCGCCGAAGGCATCCGCCGCTTTCAACTGAAGGTCGGCGGCCACCCGGCGGAGGACGCGCAGCGGGTGCGCCGTGTGCTCGAGGTCACCGCCGACGAGGACATCGTCATCGCCGACGCCAACGGCGGCTGGGGGGTGCAGGACGCCGTAGTCGCCGCCCGCCTGTTGGACGGCCTGCCCCGGGTCTACCTGGAACAGCCCTGCGCCACGCTGCAGGCGTGCGCGCAGGTGCGCCGGGTGACCACCCTGCCGATGATCTATGATGAGGTCGTCACCGACGTCCCCACGTTCCTGGCGGCGGTGCAGCAGGGAGGCGGCGGAGGGGTCAACCTGAAGATCAGCCGCGTCGGCGGCCTGAGCAGGGCCCGGGTGATCCGCGACCTGGCGGAGGCGCTGGGCGTCTCCCTTACCGTCGAAGACACCTGGGGCGGGGACGTGGTCACCGCCGCCATCAGCCACCTGGCGGCCAGCGTGCGCCCCGACCTGCTCTTTACGGTCTCGTTCATGAACGACTGGGTGGAGGAACACGTTGCCGGGTGGCAGCCCCGGTCACGGGAAGGCTACGGGGCGCCGCCAGCGGGCCCGGGGCTGGGCGTGGAGGTCGGCGCGGAGGCGCTGGGAGCGCCGCTCTTCACCGTGGGGTAGCCTCGGCGGCCGGCAAGGAACGCGCCGGGGGCGCAGCGAATCAGAGGAGCTTGAGATCGAGGAGAAGATCACGGCGGTTCCGGGGATCACACAAGCGCGCACCGTGGCAGCGGACGGACTTCGCGTCGGGGTTGTTGGGGCGACGGGGATCGTCGGCCGGGAGATCGTGCGGGTCCTGGTGCAGCGGCGGTTTCCGCTGGCGGGCCTGCGGCTCTTTGCCACGTCGCGCTCTGCCGGGCGGCGTCTGCCCGTGGGTGACACCGAGGTCGAGATCGAGGAGACGTCGGCGGAGGGGCTGCGCCAGCAGGACCTGGTCCTCTTCGCCGGAGGAGACGACGCCAGCCGGCACTTTGCCTGGACGGTGGCGGAGGCCGGGGGCGTGGTCGTCGACAACTCCTCCACCTGGCGCATGGACCCCCGGGTGCCCCTGGTCATCCCCGAGGTCAACGCACACGCCCTGCGTGCCCACCAGGGCGTCGTGGCCAATCCCAACTGCACCGCCACCGTACTGGTGCTGGCCCTGCACCCCCTGCACCGGGCCGCCGGCGTGCGCCGCGCGGTAGTGGCCACCTACCAGTCGGCCTCCGGCGGGGGGGCGGACACCGTGCGGGCGCTGCTGGAGCAGACGCGGGCCCTCCTGGACGACCCCGAGGCGCTGGCGGCGGGCGACCTGGAGCGCATCGAGGCCCTGGCCGGCACGCGGAACCCGTTGGCCTTCAACGTCACCCCGCAGTGGAAGTGGGGCCGGGACGGCTACACGGAGGAGGAGCTGAAGATCGTCGCCGAGACGCACAAGATCATGGAGGCGGACTTTCCCGTGCTGCCCACCACGGTGCGCGTCCCCGTGCTGGTGGGACACATCGTGGCTGTGCACGTGGACCTGGAGCGCCCTCTGCCACCGGAGGAGGCGCGCCGCATCCTGGCGGCGAGCCCGGGGGTGGTGGTGGCGGACGCTCCGCAGGAGGAGCAGTTCCCCACGCCACTTGGGGCCGCCGGGGGCGACGCCGTCTGCGTCGGCCGGATCCGGCCCGACCCCTTCAACCCCCGGGGGCTGCTTTTCGTCGCCGCGGGGGACAACCTGCGCAAGGGGGCGGCGCTGAACGCGGTGCAGATCGCCGAGACGCTGCTGGAGCAACGCCTCCTGCCGCGGGGCGCGGCAGCATTGTAGCCCTCAGGGTGCCGGCCTCATGGGCATCATCGTCCAGAAGTTCGGTGGGGTCCTGCTGGCCACGCCCGAGGGGCGCCGCCAGGTGACTGCGCAGGTCATCGCCGCCCGCGGGGCGGGCCACCAGGTCGTGGTCGTCGCCTCGGCCATCGGACGGGAGGGCGACCCCTACGCCACCGACACCCTTCTCGGCCTGGCCCAGCAGGTGGACCCCGACGTCTCCCCCCGCACCCTGGACCTGCTGCTCTCCTGCGGGGAGATCATCTCCACGGCGTTGCTGGCCCACACCCTGGAGCGGGCGGGCGTCCCCGCGGTGGCGCTGACGGGGTATCAGGCCGGCATCGAGACCACCGGCGAGTTCGGCGAGGCGCGCATCCTGCGGGTCAACCCGGCGGCGGTGCGCCGCCACCTGGAGGCGGGGCGCACCGCGGTGGTGGCCGGCTTCCAGGGTATCACCGCCGACGGAGAGGTGACGACGCTGGGGCGGGGGGGCAGCGACACCACGGCGGTGGCTCTTTTTTTTTTTATTGTTTCGGAGATGTTGGAGATCTACAAGGACGTGGACGGCGTGATGACCGCCGACCCCAAGGTGGTGCCCGACGGCCGCGTGATCAGGGAGATCTCCTACGACGAGGTCTCCCAGATGGCGGCGCTCGGCGCCAGGATCATCCACCCCCGCGCGGCGGACATCGGCCGCGCGCACGGCGTGCGCGTGGTGATCAAGCAGCTCGGCTCGACGACTGGAGGGACTCTGTTGGTGCGTGGACCGGAACTGGGCGTTCCCATCAGCGACGGCCGCCCCGTCATCGCGCTGGCCCACCTCCCGGACGTGGTGCAGCTGCGGCTGCAGCGCCGGCCGGGGGAGGCGCTGGATCAACCGCTGCGCGCCCTGCAGCGCCTGGCCGCGGAGGGGATCAGCATCGACCTGATCACTCTGATGCCAGATGTCCTGGCCTTCACGGTGAAGGAGGAGGTGTACGAGCGCGCTGCTGGCCTGCTGCGCGGGGAGGGGTACGAGGTGGCCATCACCCGGCCCTGCGCCAAGGTCTCCATCATCGGCGCAGGCATGCGGGGGGTGCCGGGGGTGATGGCCCGCGTGCTGCGGGCGCTGCAGCGGGCTGAGGCGGAGGTGCTGCAGACTGCGGACTCACACACCACCATCTCCTGCCTGGTGCGGCGGGAGCAGATGGAGCGGGCGCTGCGGGCGCTGCACGACGAGTTCGGGCTGGGCGAGCAGGTGACCTCCGAGCAGGAGGCGCCGGGCTGAGCCCGGGTGGGGAGGGAGAGACGATGGCGCAGTTCGGGCACGTGATCACGGCCATGGCCACCCCCTTCGACGGGGAGGGCCGGGTGGACTACGGGCGGACCGCCGAGCTGGCCCGCCGCCTGGTGGACCGCGGGTCGGAGAGCCTGGTGGTGGCTGGGACGACGGGGGAGTCGCCGACCCTCTCCGACGAGGAGAAGGTGGAGCTGTTCCGCACGGTCAAGCAGGCCGTCGGGCAACGGGCGAAGGTGATCGCCGGGACCGGCACCTACGACACCGCCCACTCCATCCACCTCTCCCGGGAGGCGGAGCGGGTCGGGGCGGATGGCCTGCTGCTGGTCAACCCCTACTACAACCGGCCGTCGCAGGATGGGCTGTACGCCCACTTCCGCGCCGTCGCCGAGTCCACGGCGCTGCCGGTCATCCTCTACAACATCCCCGGGCGCACCGGGGTGAACTGCCTGCCGGAGACGGTGGCCCGGCTGGCCCAGGTGCCCAACATCGTGGCGATCAAGGAGGCCAGCGGCAGCCTGGATCAGGCCTCCGAGGTGCGCAAGCGCACCCCGCCCGACTTCCTCCTCTACTCCGGGGACGACAGTCTTACCCTCCCCATGCTGGCGGTGGGCGGCAGCGGAGTGGTCAGCGTGGCCAGCCACCTGGTGGGGGAGGAGATCGGCGAGATGGTCCGCGCCTTCTTCGCCGGGGAGGTGCGCCGGGCGCTGGAGATCCACCTGCGGCTGTGGCCGCTCTTCAAGGTGCTCTTCATCACCACCAATCCCGTGCCGCTCAAGGCCGCGGTGCGCCTGGCCGGATTCGACGTGGGCGCCCCCCGGCTGCCGCTGGTGGAGGCGACGCCCAGGGAGCAAGAGCAGATCCGGGGCGTGCTGCAGGACCTGGCCCTGCTGCCGGTCGCCGTCTGAGCGTCCGTCGGGTGGGCTGATGAGCGCCCCCGGCCCGGCGCCGCCGGGCCGCATCAAGCGGCCGCGCTCCCAGGCGCGGGCGCTGGCGGCGCTGCACCGGGAGATCCAAAGCTGTGCCCGCTGCCCGCTCTGGCGCACCCGCCTGAACGCCGTGCCCGGCGAGGGGCCGGCGCAGGCCGAGGTCGTGATCGTGGGCGAAGCCCCCGGGCGGCAGGAGGACGCGGAGGGACGGCCCTTCGTCGGCGCCGCCGGGAGGGTGCTTGACGGCCTGCTGGCGGCGGCGGGCCTGCGGCGGGAGGAGGTCTACATCACCAACGTGGTCAAATCGCACCCTACCGACCGCCGGGGCGGGCCAAACCGCGCGCCCCGGCGCAGCGAGGTCGCCGCCTGCCTCCCCTGGCTGCGGCAGCAGCTGGCCATCATCCGGCCGCGGCTGGTGGTGACACTGGGAACGCACGCGCTGCAGGCCTTCCGGCCCGGGGAGCAGATCGCCCGGGTGCACGGCCGGCCGTTTCAGGCGGGAGGGATCACCGTCCTGCCGCTGTACCATCCCGCGGTGGCGCTCTACGGGGTGCGGCTGGAGGTCCTGCGGCGGGACGTCCGGCAGGTCCGTCGCCTCCTGGCGGCCCTGAGGGCAGCGGAGGAGACGACGGCGAAGGGGTAGGCGGTCCTGCGGTCTCCGCCGCCCTGAGGCGCAGGGAGTGGCCCCGAGCCGGCGAATGCCCTACAATCGAACGTGGTTTCGCCCGACAGCCGCACCCTTCGCCGGAGCAGCCGATGGTGCAGATGGTCATCCTCGGAATCGTCCAGGGCCTCACCGAGTTCCTGCCGGTCAGCAGCTCCGCCCACCTGGTCTTCACCGAGCACTTCCTTGGAGTCCCGCGG
>JBBIIQ010000121.1:0-5948 GCA_037446405.1 Armatimonadota bacterium
TGAGCATGGCAGCGTTAATGAAACCGGCAAGACCCATGGCGATGACCACGTCGACGACCTCAAAGCGGAAGATGCGCCGCGCCTGGGCACCGTCGCGGGGGACGATGCGCCGCTGCGTCAGCGCCGAGTGCAGGAAGACCGCGTGCGGCATGACGGTGGCGCCTAGGATGCCAGCGGCCAGGAGGACGGACTCCGTTCCGGCGAACCCGGGGACGACGGCGTGGCGGGCCACAGAGAGCCAGTCCGGCCGGTCCAGGATCGTCTCGATCACGTAGGACAGCGCGACCACCCCCACAAAGGCCGTGATCACCGCCTCGATGGCCCGGAAGCCGCGGCGCTCCAGCGCCAGGATCACCAGGGTGACGATTCCTGTGAGGAGGGCTGCCGGCAGCAGAGGGATGCGCAGCAGCAGGTAGAACCCCAGCGCCGACCCCAGGAACTCGGCCAGGTCGGTGGCCATGGCCACCAGCTCGCTGATCACCCACATGGCCCAGACCACGGGCCGGGAGAACTGGTCGCGGCACAGCTCCGCCAGGTTGCGTCCCGTGGCGATGCCCAGCTTGGCGGAGAGGGCCTGCACCAGCATCGCCGTGAGGTTGCTGGCGAGGATGACCCAGAGCAGCAGGTAGCCGAACTCCGCCCCGCCCTGGATGTTGGTGGCGAAGTTCCCCGGATCGATGTACGCCACGCTGGCGACGAAGGCCGGGCCGAGGAAGGGCAGGATGCGGGCCAGCCCGCGGCGAGTGCTGCGTCCTTCCAGCACCTCGACCGCGGCGGTGACGGTGTCCAGGCGTCCGCTCCCGGCCTTGCGTGTCATGACCCCTCCAGCGTCCGGGCGCGCCCGCCGTTGCGGCGGCGGCCGACGCGCCAGGCGCGGCCCGGCTCACGCCGGGCGCCGTCTACCCGCGGACCAGGTGCCTGGCCAGGAAGAGGACATTGGCCGGCCGCTCCGCCAGGCGGCGCATGAAATAAGGATACCAGTGGCGGCCGAAGGGCACATAGACGCGGAGGCGATATCCCTGGCGCACCAGCGCCTCCTGCAGATCACGGCGGATGCCGTAGAGCATCTGGAACTCGTAGCGGGCGGAGGGGATGGCATGGGCGGCGGCCACCGCCCGGGCGTGGGCAATCAGGGACTCGTCGTGCGTGGCGATGGCCACATACGCCCCGGCGGTGAGCAGGCGCTCACTCAGGCGGGCAAACTGACGATCCACGTCCGCCTTGCGCGGGAAGGCCACCGGCGGCGGCTCGTCGTAGGCGCCCTTGCACAGCCGGATGTTTACGCCGCGGCGGATATAGCGCTCCGCGTCCTCGGGCGTGCGGTAGAGGTAGGCCTGCAGGACGATGCCCGTGTTGTGCCACCCCGCTTCCCAGAGCCGGTCAAACACCTGGAGGGTCGCCGGCAGGCGGCTGCTGTCCTCCATGTCCACGCGGACGAAGTTCCCCAGCGCCGCCGCCTGCCGCACGACGTCGCCCAGCAGCTCCGCGGCCAGGTCCGGGGTGATGTCCAACCCCAGCTGGGAGAGCTTGAGGGAGACGTTGGCCTGCAGCCTGGTCCGGGCGATGGCCCCCAGGACCTCGACGTAGGCCGACGCCGCAGCCCGCGCATCCGCCTCGCTGGCCGTGGCCTCGCCCAGCACGTCCAGCGTAGCCAGCAGGCCCCGGGCGTTCAGTCCCGCCACCACCGCCAGCGCTTCGTCCAGCGTCTCCCCGGCGATGAAGCGGCGCACCGCCGGGCGGAAGAGCGGTGCGCGGGTGACGAGCTCCCGCGCCCTCCCGCTGCGGGAGAGCGCCAGGAGCGTGTGGCGGAGGACACGCCGGTTCACAACGGCCCCCCTCCTGGCCGCGCGCCGGACCGGCTCAGGCCGCCCGGGGGGAGAGGGCGAAGTCGGCCACCCGGGGATGGGCCAGCCGCTCGAAGTCGGCGTAGGCGATGGTCATCGTCTCGCGGTGCGTCCCCGCGTTAAAGACGATGAACGCGTCCCGCGCCAGCGCCGCGTCCACGTACACCGGGACGCCGTAGAGGTTACCGAAGGGCGGCATGGCGCCGATCTCGCAGTCGGGGAAGAGGTGGGCGAACTCCTCCTCCCGGGCGAGGCGGACCGCCCCCGCGCCCAGCGCCTCCTTCAGCCGGACCAGGTCCACCCGGCACGGCGCCGGGAGCACCAGCATGACCAGCATGCCGTCGGAGACGGCCATGACCACCTTGGCCACCCAGTAGCCGCTGACGTGCTCCAGGGCCGCCAGCCGCTGCGCGGTGTACGCCTCCGGATGCCGCCTCACTTCGAACGTCACCCGCTCGTCACGGAACCAGCGCTCCAGACGTTCCCGGCAGGTCATCCCCCTCCCCCCTCGCTGCCCCGCCAGTCAGCCTCGCGCTGCACGGACCGCGCGCCCGGCTCCAGCATCGCACCGCCGCTCGGCGGCGCCCATCGGGCGCAGAACCGATTGCGCCGTCACAGACCGATGCGCACCGTCGTCTGCATGAAGCCCTGCGCTCCTCCTGGGCCGAACAGGCCACCCACCAGCACGGTGAGCTCGTGCGCGCCGAAGGTGCGCGTGTACTCGCCGCTGGCCAGGGTGCCCGCACCGTCGGCACCGGGGAAGGCGCGCACGGTCAGGCTCCAGGAGGAGACGTCGTCCACCCGGCGCACCAGTTGGGCGGCCGCCTGCTGGCGGGGCGGCTGGCCGGGCAGCGCGGCGGCATACCCCACTTCCACCGTCCAGAGGCCGCGCGGCAGCGCACCGCTCACCCCCACGGCGTACCGTCCCTCCGTGGGGGCCGTGAGGGCCCAGGCTTCCCCGTAGAGGACGAGCCGCCCCACCAGGCCGCTGGCGCCCAGGCCCAGGGCGGTCCGCCCGCCCAGGACGGCGGCGTGGCCCTCCGCCTCGAACGTGACGAACTGGCGGCGCAGGCTGAAGACAGGGGCAAACCTCCCCTCCACTGCCGCCAGCGCCAGCCGCAGCCGGGTGGCGTCGTCGGGAAACCAGCTGGCGCGCAGGCCTGGCAGGCCGCCACGGCGGCCCAGCGCGTCGACCGGCTCCACCGCAAAGGGCAGAGTCAGGCGGGCGACCTCCAGGGGCAGGCGCTCTATCCCCACGCTGATCAAGGGAGAGGTGCCGCGGAGCTCCAGGTAGGCTTCCGTGACCCCCGAGATGACGTGGGTGCTGCCGTCGCCCCAGACGGCAGGGTCGAGCGCCAGGTGGAGGACCGCCGGACCCGCGGGCACGGATCCCGCCACGTGCACCTGGAGCGCCCAGCGGGGGATGGAGACGACCCCGGGCACGGGGAGAGCCGCGGCGGACAGCTCCACCTCCACGGAAAATGGGGAGGGCGCGGCTGCCGCTGCGCCGGATGCGCACGCCAGGAGGGCGAGTCCCACGGCGGCCGGCGCGGCCCACCGTCGCGTGCCGCGGGTCACGCCGCGGCCACCTGCCCGTCGACGAGGTGCACGGTGCGCCGGACCTCGGCCAGCAGGCGCGGGTCGTGGGTGCTGAAGACGAAGGTGATCCCCTGCTCCGCGTTGAGCTGCTGCAGGTGCTCGATCAAGGCGCGCCCGGTCCTGGAATCCAGGTTGGCCGTGGGCTCGTCCGCCAGGATGACCCTGGGCGCGGCGGCCAGCGCCCGGGCCACAGCCACCCGCTGCTGCTCGCCGCCGGAGAGTTGGTTGGGCCGGCGGTGGGCCAGGTGAGCCACCCCAAGCTGCTCCAGCGCCCGGTAGGCCAGGCGCTCCCGCTCGGCCCGTCCCACCCCGCGCAGCTCCAGCACGAACGCCGCGTTCTCCAGCGCCGTGAGCACCGGAATGAGGTTGTAGGCCTGAAACACATAGCCGACGTTCCACAATCGCAGGTGGGCCAGGCGGTCGCGGCCCAGCCGGTCGATACGCTGGCCCTCGAACCAGATCTCCCCGCCGGTGGGATGGTCCAGCCCGCCCATGAGGTGGAGCAGGGTGCTCTTGCCGCTGCCGGAGGGTCCGGCGATGGCCACGAAGTCCCCCGCCCGGATGTCCAGGGTCACCCCCCGCAGGGCCACGGTCTCCACGGCGTCGGTCCTGTAGACCTTGGTCAGATTCCTCACCTGTAGCATCGGCTCCATGGACTGCCTCCTCGCCCGCCCCTGAAATTCGCTAGCCGCGCATTGCCGGGGGCCCCGGGCCGCACTGTGCGAAAGTTCCTGGACACGCTCCTAGGGGACGAACCGCATGGCCTCCACGGGCTGCAGGCTGCCCGCCACCCGGGCAGGCCACCACGCCGCCAGGACGCCGGTGGCCACCACGAAGGCGACCGTGACCAGAATCTCCAGAGGCTGGATGCTTGCGTAGAGCACGCGTGGATAGCCGAAAGCCGCCCCCACCTCCTGGAGAACGACGGGAAGGCTGAAGCCGCGTCCCAGGTACCAGACCAGCGGCAACCCGGCGAGGGTGCCGGCAACGGCGCCGCTGGCGCACAGCCACAGGCTCTCCCACAGCACCATGGCGGCCACGGACCGTCGGCCGGCGCCGAGGGCCATGATCACGCCGAACTCGCGGATCCGCTCCATCAGGTTCAGGTAGACGGTGTTCACCACCATGAGGCCCGCCAGGACGAAGAGGATGCCCGTAAAGATGAGGAGGAAGGGCGTCAGCAGCTCATTGAGCTGGGCCAGGGCGGGATTGACCTGGTGCCACGACTCCACGCTGTAGCCCGCGCCCGCCGCCGCCTGCACGGCCTGCTGCACCTCGGCCACCTTCGGGTCGTCGGCGATGCGCCGCACCTGCGGCAGGTGCAGCTCCAGGCGGCTGACGGCGCCGGGCGCGGCCAGTTCCTGCGCCGCGGCCAGCGAGACGTAGGCCAGCCGCGCCTCTGCCAGGGCGTCGGGCAGGCGGATCAGGCCGACCAGGGTGTAGGCGCTGGCCCCCAGGCCCTCGGTGCCCGGCGCGTAGACGTACACCGTGTCTCCCAGCTCCACCCGCAGGGTGCGCGCCAGGGCGGCGCCCAGGAGGATGCCGTCACGCTCTCCCTCCTGGAGCATGCGGCCGGCGTCCAGGTAGCTGCGGGCGAACCGAGCGCGCAGCGGCTCCGGTTGCTCCAGGCCGACGATCTGCGCCCCTCGCGCCCGGGTCTCCCCCGCCACCAGGGCCGGCACCTCCAGCACCCCCACCACCAGGCCGCCGGGGGCCACGCGCTGAACTCGCTGCGCCAGCACCGCGGAGTCCCGGATGAGGGTCTCCCGGAACTCGCGCAGCTCGCGGTAGTTCCGCACGTGCACCTGGATGTGGCCGGCGACGTCGGTCAGGCTGGCATAGAGGCCGTCGCGCACCGCTCCCACCAGGCCGAAGTCGACCAGGGTGAAGAAGACCACCACGGCCACCGCGCCGATGGTGGTCAGGCTGCGGCTGCGGTGCCGCCAGATGTTGCGCCAGGCCAGGTGCCCCATGCCGTGCTCACTCCAGGCGCATGGCCTGGGCGGGGTTGAGGTGCCGCACGCGGCGTGCCGGCCCCAGGAGTGTGAGCAGCGCGGCCAAGCACACCGTCACCGTGGCGTACAGGCCGTACGCCGGGCTGGCGCTGGTGTACAGCTCGTTGCCCACGGCCAGGGCGACGATGGCCCGGCCGTAGGCCGGCATGAGCAGCGGGCCCAGGACGTTCCACCGGCCCAGGGGGATGACCAGGGCGTAGCCCAGCAACAGTCCCACCGCCCACCCGACCGCGCTGCCGAGTGTGGCTTCCAGGATGACCAGCCTGGAGAGGTCGCGCGGACCCAGGCCCATGGCGCTGATGACCCCGAACTCCCGCGTCCGCTCGATGACGCTGACCAGGATGGTGCTGGTCACCGCCGCGGCGGCGAAGAGCGCAAAGAGCACCAGGACGAAGGCCATCTGCGCCCGCTCGTTGACCAGCTCCACCCGCAGGAAGCCCACCAGGTCGGTGAGTCCGTAGGCGCGGACGCCCGGAGGGAGCCGGGACTG
>JBBIIQ010000122.1:0-5920 GCA_037446405.1 Armatimonadota bacterium
CGCCCACGCCGGTGGTGATCCCGTAGACGGCCCGGCCGCTGCGCAGCAGCTCCTCCACCATGGCCCGGGCGCGGCGCACCCGCTCGGCCGCCGCCGCGGCCAGGGCCACCGGCCGACGGGCATAGGCCACCGCCCCCAGGTCCTCCAGGGTGAGGCGCTCCCCGATCAGCACCTCCACGGGATCGCTACTTCAGGCGGGAATCCACAAAGGTCACCTGGATCTCCTTGCCCCGCTCCGCCACCGCCGTGGCCACGGTGGCGCCCCGGTAGACGATGGTCAGGGTGACCTTGCGGATCGCGCCGATGGCCGGGACCTGCGCCCGGATCGGCTCCGGCACCTGCAGGATGACGTCGCTGGCCAGGCGGGCCTCGGCCGTGAGGAACTGGCGGGCGCGCTGCGCCCACTGCTTCGGATCCCTGCCTGCCTCCTCCGGCTTGAAGGTCGCCGACTCAAAGGTGGCGCTCACCGTTCCCGCCGCTGCGTCCAGGGTGACGGCCTTCACCGCCTGCTGGCCGATGATGTTCTCGATGAGGCTGCGCACCAGCACATCGGGGGGTGGCGGCTTCGTCGCCGCCTCCTGCCGCCGCCGCCAGATGTAGTCCCAGGCGTACAGCCCGGCGCCGGCCACCACGGCGACGAGGACGAAGATGATGATCGGGACCGGGTTGATCCCGGTCTTGCGGGAGAGCCCTCCCGCCCGCACCCGCCCCACGTTCCACCTCCGGATGCACCGCCGCCGGCGGTGCGGCTGTCATGCCGCGCGGATCGCCTCGCTGGTGGTGATCACCCCGCGGTACAGGAAGGAAACCTGACGGATGGCCACCTGCAGGTCGAAGGGGGTGATGGCGGAGACGGCGTCCACGGGCAGGATCACCCGGTAGCCGTGCAGGGCCGCGCTGCCCGCGGTGTGCAGGACGCAGATGTTGGCCACCGTGCCGCAGACGATCACGCTGTGGATGCCGGCCAGGCGCAGCTCGTGGTCCAGGGGTGTGCCGAAGAAGCCGTCATAGCGCAGCTTCTCCAGCACACGCTCCCCGGGCTGCGGGGCCAGCTCGTCCACGATCTGCCATCCCCACGTCCCCCGCAGCACGTGCGGCCCCCAGATGGGGAACTCGATGTCGCCCTCCTGGTGCGTGTCCTGGGTGAAGACGACCTTCATCCCCGCCGTCCGGGCCAGGGCCAGCAGACGCTGCACGGCGGGGATGGTGGCCGCAGCGGTGGGCACCACCAGGGCGCCGCCCGGCTTGACGAAGTCGTTCTGCATGTCCACCACGATCAGGGCGCTGTGGCGCGGCTCCACCACCACCTCGGGCTGCAGCACATACGCCGGCGCTTCCACCGTGACCGTCATGGTCGCTCCCCCGGGGGCCTCAGGCCGCAGCGGCGCGCACCAGCGGGCGCAACGCCGCCACCAGGATCCAGATGACCACCAGGTCGACCACCGTCTCCACCAGCAGCCCGCCCCAGAAGATGGCCACGGCCACCTGGCTCAGCGGCAGCAGCCCCGCCGCCAGGAAGACGGCGATGTTCAGGGCGTGCCCGACGATGATGGCGAAGGCGGCCAGCGGCTGGTTCGCCCGGGCGATCAGTCCGGCGACCAGCCCCATGATGGTATGGGGGATGACCGCCCCGAACTCAAAGGCGCGGCTGCCGGTCTCGCTGAACAGCGCGTTGATCAGCGTGCCGACGAATCCTACCAGGGCGCCGGCGGTGGGGCCGAAGAGAATGCCGGCGACGACCACAACCACCATGTTGATGGCGATGATCGCCCCCGGCACCATGGGGTTGCGCAGGTACGGGGTGACGAACTGCCCGATGACCACGTACAGTGCTGCCAGCACCGCCGCGTACGCGATCTGGCGTGTCGACATACGCCCGCTCCCTTCCTCCGCAGTGGCTGCTGCCTGCCGGAGCTTCCGCGCCCATTCTAGGGATTGGGCCGGGGAAGGGTCAAATGCGAGGCGAACGGATGGAGGCTACGAGGGCTCGGGTTTCGGCTTGAGCCGCGGCAGCGTCGGTTCCGGGCGCCCGGCCTTGGGCTCCGCGGTGGCTCCGGCGGGCGGGGTCTCCGCGGGCGGCGCCGGCGGCGGCTCCACGGGCAGCCCCTGCAGTACCCGCTCCAGCTCCTCGGCCTCCAGGCTCTCCCGCTCCAGCAGCGCCCTGGCCACCCGCTCCAGCTGCTCGCGGTGCTCGGTGAGGGCGGTGCGCCCCCGCTCGTAGCACTCATCGATGATGCGGCGGATCTCCTTGTCGATCTCGTAGGCGATCTCCTCGCTGTAGTTGCGGCTCTCCACCAGGTCGCGCCCCAGGAAGACGGGGCCGTGGCGCTTGCCCAGGGTGAGCGGCCCGAGCTTCTCGCTCATGCCGAACTCGGTGACCATGCGCCGGGCCAGCTCCGTGGCCTGCTCGAAGTCGTTCTGCGCCCCGGTCGTCACCTCGCCGAAGACGATCTCCTCGGCCACACGACCGCCCAGGGCCACGGTGATGCGGTCGAGGATCTCGCTGCGGGTGTAGTTGTACTTGTCCTCCGGCGGCGCAGAGATGACATAGCCCAGGGCCATGCCCCGCGGCAGGATCGTCACCTTGTGCGGCGGGTCGGCGTTGGGCAGCAGCTTGGCCAGCAGGGCATGCCCCCCCTCGTGGTAGGCGGCGATCTCCCGCTCCTTCGGGGAGAGGATGCGGGACTTGCGCTGCGGGCCGGCGATGACCCGCTCGATGGCCTCCTCCATCTCGGACATGGTGATCTTCTTCTTGTTGCGCCGCGCCGCCAGCAGCGCCGCCTCGTTCACCATGTTGGCCAGGTCGGCACCGGAGAACCCGGGGGTGCGCTTGGCCAGGGCCTCCAGGTTCACATCCTCGCCCAGAGGCTTGCCCCGCACGTGCACCTCCAGGATGGCCTTGCGTCCCTTGGTGTCCGGGTTGTCCACGACGATCCGCCGGTCGAAGCGACCGGGGCGCAGCAGCGCCGGGTCCAGAATGTCCGGCCGGTTGGTGGCAGCGATGACGATGATCCCGGCGTTGGGGTCGAAGCCGTCCATCTCCACCAGGAGCTGGTTCAGCGTCTGCTCGCGCTCGTCGTGCCCGCCGCCCAGCCCCGCGCCGCGCTGCCGGCCCACGGCGTCGATCTCGTCGATGAAGACCAGGCAGGGCGCCGACTTCTTGGCCTGGTCAAAGAGGTCGCGCACGCGGCTGTTGTGCAGCAGGACCGGCTTCTCTCCTCCAAAGAACGCCTCGTGGTCGCAGCCACAGAGGTCGTAAACGTACCCGTCGTAGGGATGGACGGTGACGCTACGCACGATGGCGCGCTTGTGCTCACGACGCCCCACCACCGCGGCCAGCGGGTTGCTGGTCTTGCCGATCAGCAGCGTCCAGTACTCACCGGGGGGCAGTGGCTTCGCCTTGATCACCCGACCGCCCGCCTGCCGCCCATAGCGGACCCCACACTTGATGCCGTGCATGGCGGCCATCCAGGTCAGCTCGCGCACCAGCCGGCGGCTGGCCGAAGTGATGGCAAGTCGGCCGGCCCGGGAGACGTAGCCGTCCCCTCGCGCCCACCCGTCGAGGTAGGCAAGGAAGAAGGGCCGGGGGAGCGACCAGAGGAGTTCCGGCACGTGCTTGCGCCGGCTGCCGTTTCCGCAGTGGCGGGTGAAGAACCGCCCCAGCGGCGCGGAGCGATAGATGAGCCGGACGGTGTGGTCGGGCGTGGGCGCGACCGTGGGCTCCAGGCCGAACAGCGTGCGCATCAGCGCCTGGCAGTCGGCGATCAGGTGGGACTCGTGCACGCCGAAGGTGAACTCCAGGGCGCCGTTGGCCCGCCCCTCCGCCGTGTAGTACCCGAAGAGGCGGAAGAGCTCCGGCGTGACTGGAACCTCCGCCGGCAGCATGGTCCGCCGCATCCGCGTCGAGAGTCCCCGAGGCGTGTGGCGGCCGCTCCGCCAGTGGCCGACGGTCGCCTGAGAGACACCGATACGCTCCCCCACCGCCCGCTGGGAGAGTTGCCCCACGGTGGCCAGGGCGAAGGCGTAGGCATCGGTGAGGCGCGGATCCCCTTCCTCGACCGGCAGGACAGCGGGCGCACCAGCGCTGAACCGGTGGGCCCGGACCTCGTGCTGTGTCCCCAGCAGGCGGTCGAAGCCGCGCCGCACCTTGAAGGGGAGGTCGACGAGGACGTCCCCCGGCCGCAGGTCGCGCACCGCCTTGGGCTTGATCCCCCCGTGTCCCCGCACGAACACGCTGTGATCGCCCGTCGCCCGCAGGCTACCGCCGAGGTAGTGGATCTCGTAGATCTCCGAGACCCTGTGCCGGTACACGCCCCGGACGCGTGACCAGGCGCTGCGCTCCAGCACAGCCAGACGTCCTCGGAAGCCGGTGGGCCGCGGCGCAACGCCCAGCGTTTCGATCCCCTGCACCGGGACGACGAACCCCTCCGCTCCATCCCCGTAGAACCGGTCCACGAACTCGCCAATGGGGACCAGGCGGATTTCCTCCGCATCGCGGATGAGGACGGGCGTGTCGCCGGTCACGGATGCGCCCACCCCGACAAACATCTCCACGAACTCCGAGCCGGAGATGGAGAAGAAGGGCACCCCCGCTTCGCCGGCGATGGCCTTCGCCAGCAGCGTCTTGCCGCTGCCCGGCGGTCCGACCAGCAGGACGCCGCGGGGGATCTTGGCGCCCAGCGCCTGGAACTTCTTGGGATGCTTGAGGAACTCGATGATCTCCTCCAGCTCTTCCTTCGCCTCGTCCACCCCGGCCACGTCGTCAAAGGTGACCTTGGGCTTGTTCTCCGTGTGCAGGCGGGCGCGGCTCTTGCCGAAGGACATGGCCTGGTTGCTCCCGGACTGCGCCTGCCGCAGCATGAGCATCCACACGCCCACGATGAGCAGGATGGGCAGCATGGAGGTCAGCAGGTTCGGCCAGAGGGTGGAGCGGGAGCGCGGCTCGTACTTGATGCTCACCCCCTTGGCCGCCAGCAGGGCCAGGGTCTCCTCGGTCACCGGCCCGTAGGTGATGAACTCCTCGTTGTTCTTTAGGTGACCGGTGATCCGTTCGTCGCTGATGGTCACGTCGACGATCTCGCCCTGCTGCACGCTCTTCAGGAAGACGTTGTAGGTGAGCTCCTGGCGGGGGGTGCGCTGGCGGTACAGCGGCAGGAAGAAGTAGACCACCACCGCGATGATGATGGCCCAGACGATCATGTTGCGCACGTAACGGTTCAGCACGCCACCCTCCCCGTTTGACTATACACGCTCTGCCGGTGGGGGGAAACCGCCTGGCACCCTCACGCCCGCGGACGCGTGCGCAGGCGCAGCACGCGGCGCGTCTGCGCGGTGACGCGCGCCTCCTCGGCCACGCGCCACCCCACCAGCCAGAGGATGGTCCCGGCGCCATCCACGAGCACGGGGAGGCGCAGGCGGCGCAGGCGCGGCACCTTCGCGTCCGTGAGGAAGTCCCCCACCTTCTTCCTCCCCTGCATGCCCAGCGGCGTGAACCGGTCGCCCGGGCGCCAGACCCGCAGCAGCAGCGGCGGCCGCAGGCGGTCGGCATCCAGGTAGGTGGCGCCGTCGCCCAGCTGCACCGCCTCCCGCGGCAGGACCGTGCTCTCCACGATCAGGCCGAACGGCTCCGCGTCCACCCGCCCCTCCGCGGGGAGGACCACCTCCCCTGGCAGCGGGCCCACCGCAGGTGCCAGGAGCAGGTCGTCCCCGCGGACCTCCAGTCCCACCCGGGGAAGGCTGAGCCGCTGCCCGTCCGTCCCTTCCCGCGCCAGGCGCAGCGCCTCCTGCACGGTAACGAAGCGCAGCCGCCGCAGATTCCCGCCGGCCGCAGCCACGGCGCGGCGGACCAGCCGCCACCCCACGGCCGGCGGCTGCGCCGCCAGCACCCCGCGGCGCCGCCGCGATCGGGAGAGCCCCCGTG
>JBBIIQ010000123.1:0-2223 GCA_037446405.1 Armatimonadota bacterium
TGCGCCGGGGCCGGGCGCGTTGCTGTGGTCGCGCTGGCCCGGGCGACCCCGCCTGAGGCCAGGCCGCCGGGCGCAGGAGAGGCGGCTGCCGCAAGACAGGAGGCTGCCGTGGAGGGCCGCCGCGGGAGGAGCGGCTAGCGCGGCGAGGGGGACTGTGCGGCCAGGTGCAGCAGAGGGAGGCGGTAGACCGGGAGCAGTCCGGGCGGCGCGTCCTTGATCACCGGCAGGGCGTTGGCCACGATCGCCCACGTGGCCAGGTCGCCGTGGATCCCTCCGGGGACGACCACGTGCAGCTCCGGCACCCCGTGGATGGTGACCGCGTCATGCGGGTCGGCCGCGCCCTGCGCCATCACCAGGTCCAGGACCACGGCGGGCTCATCGCCGCCTTCGGTGCGGTAGGCGCGGGCCACCTGGTGCAGGCCCCGCACCGCCTCGCCGTCGACGACCGGGGCGATCTCCTCGCTGAGGCGCCCCACCTCCCAGCCCAGCGCCGCGGCAATCATCGCCGCGGACTCCCCCAGCCCGACGTGTCCCAGGCGCCCCTCGCGGACCCCGGCGTGGAAGGCGTCCGGCGTCAGCCCCACGCCGACCTTGCGCTGCAGCGCCTCGCGGCGCGTGCTCACGTCCACCACCCGCTCCGCGGTCACCCGGGTCACCTGGCGGCAGGGGGCGGTGAGCATGATGGGCAGGGCGTCCATCACGAAGCCCGGGTTGACGCCCAGCCCCACCACGGTGACGCCGCGGCGCCGCGCCGCCTCGTCCAGCCGGCGCGCCTCGGCGGGGTGGTGATGCCAGGGATAGGCCAGCTCCTCGCACGTGGAGGCCACGTCCAGCCCCGCCTCAACCGCGGCTTCCAGTTGCGGCAGGACTGTGCGCAGGCGCGACCCGGTGCAGTGGACGAGGATGTCGGCGGGAGGGCGCAGCGCCGCCGCTGTATCCGTGGTCACCTCGACGCCGAGCGGGGAGGTGCCCAGCAGCGCGCCCAGGTCCTGTCCGGCCTTCACCGGGTCCAGGTCGCAGGCGGCGACGATGGTGTGTCCGCGCTCAAGAGCCAGCCGGGCGATGCCCAGGCCGATGTTGCCGAGACCTTGATGGATGAGGCGCACCGCGCACTATTGTAGCATCCGGCGGAGGCCTCCGGCGACCGCTGCAGCATCCGCCTGCAGGCCGTGGCGGCCGCATCTGGCGCAGGGAGAGCGCGGCGGGGCGGCGAAGGGGAAAGGGGTCCCGAGCATGCGGTGGTGAAGGAGGCGGGAGCGTGGAACTGCATCTGGCAGGACGGATGGGCCTGCTGGGGACCGAGACGGCGTTCGAGGTCCTGGCGCGGGCGAAGGCGCTGGAACGGCAGGGGCGGTACATCGTCCACCTGGAGGTGGGGGAACCCGACTTCGACACGCCGGAGAACATCAAGGACGCGGCGGTGCAGGCGCTGCGCGACGGGTTCACCCACTACACCCCCACAGCCGGGCTGTGGGAGGCGCGGGAAGCGGTCGCCGAGTACGTCGGCCGGACCCGTGGCCTCTCCGTCACGCCGGAGGAGGTGGTGCTGACCACCGGCGCCAAGCCCATCATGTTCTTCGCCATGCTGGCCCTGGTGGAGCCGGGCGACGAGGTGATCGTGCCCGACCCGGGCTATCCCATCTACGACTCCATGGCCCGCTTCGCCGGCGGGACCGTGCGGCCGCTGGTGCTGCGCGAGGAGAACGACTTCCGGGTGGACCCGGAGGAGTTCCGCCGCCTGATCAGCCCGCGGACGAAGCTGGTCGTCCTCAACTCCCCGCACAACCCCTGCGGCTCCGTCCTCTCGCCGCAGGACCTGCAGGCCATCGCCGAGGCGGTGGCGCCCACCGCCGCCTGGGTCCTCTCCGACGAGATCTACGGACGGATCAACTACGGGGTGGAGGCGGCGAGCATCGCCAGCCTCCCGGGGATGCGCGAGCGGACCATCATCCTCGACGGGTTCTCCAAGACCTACGCCATGACCGGCTGGCGCCTGGGCTACGGCGTGATGCCGGTCTCGCTGGCGGAGCGCATCACCCAGCTGGCCACCAACGCCACCTCCTGTGCTGCGGCCTTCACCCAGATGGCCGGGGCCGCTGCGCTGCGCGGGCCGCAGGACTCCGTGGAGCGGATGGTGGCGGAGTTCCGTCGCCGCCGCGACCTGATCGTCCAGGGGCTGAACGCCATCGAGGGCATCACCTGCCGCACGCCGCTGGGGGCGTT
>JBBIIQ010000123.1:2233-5888 GCA_037446405.1 Armatimonadota bacterium
GCGATGCGCCGCAGCGCCTCCTCGATGTTGGGGGCGTTCTACGTCTTCCCCAACACCAGGGCCGTGGACCCGGACAGCGCCCGCTTCGCCTCCTTCCTGCTGAACGAGATGGGCGTGGCGGTGCTCTCCGGGACGGCCTTCGGCGCCGGGGGCCAGGGGTACCTGCGCCTCTCCTACGCCAACTCCATCCCCAACATCGAGGAGGCGCTGCGGCGCATCGCCGACGGGGTGGCCCGCTACCGGGCGGCGGCTACGGCCTAGGCCACCCAAAGAATGGCATGCGGTTCCTGGGGCCCCGCCCCCAGCCGAGCTGAACTCCCCGGGCAGGCGGGCGGGCAGCGTCGCGCCGTGAGGTTTCCCGCGGCCCGCCTGCTCCTCCTTGCCGTCGTCGCCGCGGTCGGCGTGGGGGCGTGGGCCGGGCCGGCCGGGGCCAAGTCCTTCCGCTTCTCCCGCGTGGAGATCAGCGCGGAGGTGCGGCCCGACGGCTCCATGCGCGTGGTCGAGCGCCGCACCTACGTCTTCGAGGGCTCCTTTCGCTTTGCCACGCGCGACGTGGTGCTGCGGGGCGCCGGGGACATCCGCGAGATCGCCGTCGCCGACGAGCAGGGGCCCTACCGTCTGGCCGGCGGCGAGCAGCCCGGCACCTTCCAGGTGCGGCGCAGCCCGGGGCAGGTGGAGATCAAGTGGTTCTACCGCGCCCGGGACGAGGCGCGCACCTTCGTCATCTCCTACCTGCTGACGGATGTGGTCACGGTCTGGCGGGACGTGGCCGAGGTGTACTGGAAGTTCGTCGGCGCAGAGTGGGAGGTCCCCTCCGACGACGTGGTGGTATCGGTCCGCCTGCCCGGGCAGGTGCGCAGGGAGGAGATCCGGGCCTGGGGGCACGGGCCGCTGCACGGGGTGGTGACGGTCGAGGACGGGCTCGTGCGCCTTGCCGTGCGCGGGCTGCCCGCCTTCACCATGGTGGAGGGGCGTGTCCTCTTCCCCCCACGGGCCGTCCCGCAGGCGGCAAAGCGCCGCGACCGTGCGGCCCTGGAGGCGATCGTGGCCGAGGAGAGCGGGTTCGCCTCCCGGGCCAACCGGGAACGGGCCAAGGCCCGCGCCTTCGTCGCAGCATGGATCGCCTACCCCGCGGCGGTGCTGGGCCTGTTCCTCTACCTCTACCTGCGGTTCGGCCGGGAACACGAGCCCCGGGTTCTCGATGAATACTACCGGGAGCTGCCGGGCGACTACCCGCCCGCGGAGGTGGGCGTCCTGTGGCGCTTCCGCCGCGTGCGTCCCGAGGACTTCGTGGCCACGGTGATGGACCTGGCCCGCCGCGGCTACCTGCGGATCGAGGAGCGCGAGGCCGGGGGCGACGACGAGTACGTGCTTACGCCTCTCCGTGACGCCGGCGGCGGGCGCGCGGTGGAGCAGCGGGTGGCTGCGGCCGACGCGGCAGAAGCCGCAGCGCTGCAGCCGTACGAGCGGAGGGCGCTGGAGATCCTCTTCGGTCGGCGGGGTCGACCACTTGAGATGTCGCGGCGTGGCGGCATCACGGGGGAGGCGAAGCGACGGCTGCAGCAGGGGTTTGCTCAGTGGGCCCGCCTGGTCACCGGGGCGGCAGCGCGCCACGGTTGGTTCGACGCGCGGAGCTCGTTGCTGCGCACCGCCGTGCGGGTCGGCGGAATCGTCCTGGCCGCGGGCTCGTTCTTCGCCCTATTCGTCTTCGCCGTGGCCGCGCCGCGGGCGGCGGTCCTGGTGCTGGAGGGCATTCCGCTGGGCATCGTCCTCAGCCTCTTCGGCTTCGCCATCGACCGGCGCTCGCCGAAGGGCGCCGACGAGTTCCGCCGCTGGCGGGGATTCCAGCGCTTCCTGCGGGACTTCTCCCAGATGAAGGACCAGCCTGTCCCCGCCCTGGCGCTGTGGGAGCACTACCTGGTCTACGCCATTCCCCTGGGCGTCGCCGACCGGGTGCTACGCCAGCTTCGCGCCCTCTACCCGGCGGCCGAGCTGCAGCAGAGCGGCATCATGCGCTGGTACTCCCCCTCCTCCGGGTGGGGACGCGGTGACGGCGTCGGCCTGGTGGAGAGCTTCCGGACGTTCACCTCCGCCTTCACCGGCACGGTGGCTGCGGCCGCCGCTCCGCCGAGCTCCGGCGGAGGCGGTGGCGGCGGGTTCTCCGGGGGCGGCGGGGGTGGTGGCGGCGGTGGCGGCGGGGGCAGGGCCGGGTAAGTCACAGGGAACCAGGGGGAGGGAGGCAGCGTTGGCGCGACTGCCGGAGTTCGCCACACCAGAGGAGGAGCGCGCCTACCTCGAAGGGGTGAAGGCGCAACTGGACCGGGCGCAGACCAAGGAGGAGGTCGTGGCCGTCTGGCGGCAGCACTACCTGCGGATCGGCCACCGCAAGCTGGGACGGCTGCTGCTCGGCCGGCCGCTCGACGAGGTCCTCAGGCCCCGCGGCTGAGGCGCAGCGGTTGCGGAACGCAAGCTCCGCGGCGAAGGCGCAGCGGCACCAGAACTTCACGCCTCACGGGCGAGACGCAGCGCCTCCAGGACCTCAGGGTAGGGGGCGGCCTGAGGGCGGCTGCGGATGATCCTGGACAGCGCCCGCTCCAGCGGCTCTCCCTGAACCTTACAGAGATACGCCAGGGCGACGCTGGGGGAGCGGTTCGCTCCGGCGGTGCAGTGCAGGTAGAGGACGTGCCCCCGCCGCAGCAGCCGCCGCACCGCCTGCACCGCTTCATCCATCCGGGCGATCACGGCCTGCGGCGACCAGTCCTCAATGGGCAGGCGGTGCGCCTCGATCCCCGCCGCGTCGTACCATTCCTGCAGCCGGGACCAGGTGAGCCCCAGGGCGGCCAGGTCGTCGTCGGTCTGCAGGCACAGCACCGCGGAAACCCCCCGGCGCTTCAGGCCGGCGACATCGTCCGGCGTCTGCGGCGCCCGGCCGACGAGCAGGCCGGGGAGGATGAGCGAGGCGTCATCCATGGTCGAGGCAGGATCCATCACTGCGGGGGGACCGCGCGGGCGATGAAGACCAGGATCCTCCCCGTCAGGTCGGCGCCGTGGGGAGAGTCGAAGAGGTAGGTGCCGTGGGCGGCCCCGGGGTAGATGTGCAGCGTCCGGGCGCCGCCGGCTGCAGCGTACATGGCGCGCATCGCCGGCGTCACGCCGTCGCCCTCGCTGCCGATCCACAGAGAGGGCATCCGCAGGCGGGCCAGCTCCGCGCTGCTCACGGTGAGGCCGCGGAAGGCCTGCGGGCTGCTGATCACCACCAGCGCCCCGGCCCCATCCCGAGCTGCCACCTTGATGGCGGCGGTGCCCCCCATGCTGGCCCCGACCAGCGCCACCCGCTGCACGCCCCGGCTGCGCAGGAAGGCTGAGGCGGCGCGGACGTCCCGGTCGATCAGGTCGATGCGCCGCGGGCCCCCCGACCTCCCGTAGCCGCGGAAGTCGAAGGCCAGCGCGCGGAATCCCTCCGCCGCCAGCTGCCGGGCGAAGGGATGCCAGCTGGTCTGGTCGGTGGGGAACATGTGCGCCAGCACCACGCCCGCCGGCCCGCTGCCGAACAGCGTCCCGGCCAGCGTGATCCCATCGGAGGTGGTGAAGCTGACGGGCTGGCCGGCGGGCGCAGCGGCCCCTGCACCGGCTGCGGCTGCCGGCGTACGCGGCG
>JBBIIQ010000124.1:0-5883 GCA_037446405.1 Armatimonadota bacterium
TTCCCGAGGGTGTGGGGGTGGGGGATCAGTCAGTGGGCGATGAAGGGCTTCGGGAGTGTGTAGATCTCGATGTCCGTCGCGCAGATCCCGGTGAACGCGATCCGCACCACCACCTCGCCGCGGCCGGGGCGGGGCCGCTCCACCTCCACGACCCGCATGTCCCGCGTGGCGAACAGGCGCGCTGCTCTCATGGTCGGCATGCTCACTCCTCCTCGATGATCACGGCGCGCACCGGCGCACCGTCAGCTCCCTGCAGAGGCAGCGGGAGCACGCACAGCATCTGCACACGGCTGGCCAGCGCCGTCAACCCGCAGAGGCCCTCCACGACGGCCACCCCGGCGCCCAACAGGGTCTGGTGCACCGCCGCGTTGGCGCGGCGGCTCAGCGACGGGGTGTCCACGCCCAGCAGGCGCACACCCCGCTCCACCAGCCATGCGGCTGCCTCCGGTGCCAGCGACGGATAGGCACCGAAGTACTCGGGCCTCCCGTACATCCGGTCCCAGCCCGTCGCCAGCAGCCAGCGGGGGCCGGCGGCGGTGACGGCGGCCTCCGCCAGGTCGGCCACCGTGATGTCCCCGGGCTCGGGACGGCCCTCCAGGTGGAGGACGTCCGCGGGGCCCACCAGCACCTCCAAGGGAAGTCCCTCCACACCAGCCCCCTCCGCCAGCCAGTGGCGCGGTGCGTCCACATGGGTGCCGATGTGGGAGGGCAGCCGGATGTCGGTGGCCCACCAGCCGCGCGGCGGAGCCGGCTGCCAGAGGCGCACCGCAGCCGGAGGAAGGCCGAATCCCGCGGCGGTGCCGTCGGCCAGCGGCAGCGTCAGGTCCAGGACCCTCACCGCCGCCCCCGCCGCAGGTGGACCGGGACCCGGGTAAAGGCCTGCGGCAGCACCAGGATCCGGGGAGCCGCGCCGACGATGCGCTCAGCGCGGCGCAGGGCGTCGGCGAAGGTGGCCACGGGCACGCACCCCATGGCCCGGGCGTAGCCGGGCGCCCGCGCCCCCACGATGAAGATGCGCTCGGCGTAGCGGTGGGCGACGGCCCCCATGTACACCATGGAGAAGGCGTGAAAGGGATGGTAGGCGTATTCTGCCCGGTACTTCCACACCAGCCGCGGGTCGGTGGAGATCTCCTCCTCAAAGGCGCTGACCTCGGCCAGCTCGTTCACCTGGGCCAGCCGCTCGAAGACCACCCGATAGCTGGGGAACCAGCTGTCGTTGAACCAGCCGTCGCACAGGGAGGCGGCGATGACCACCACCCCGTCCCGCAGGACATCGCGATGCCGAACAATCTGCGCGCCGATGGCCTGCAGCATCAAGATGGGATTGGTACCCATCCCCGGGCCGTAGTGGAACGAGCGCGGCAGGCCGAAGACCACCACGTCGAAGGGCTCGGCGATGTCCAGGGCGACGTCCGTGCGCCGGGAGGCCAGCGGCCAGGAGGCCTCCTGCACGGCATCGGGAGCGCCGGCGAAGACGCCGAGCACCTGGGCGTCGGTCCCCAGCACCGCATCCACGCAGAAGAACCGCTTGCCCATCCCGCGTTCGATGGCCCGGCCGACGGCGTCGAACTGCCGCCGCATGTGGCTGTGCTCCACGTTCACGGGGACGAAGTCGCCGCGCAGCATGGTCCGCGGGCTGTGGTGGCCCCGGATCGACCGCCACGTGGTGATGCCGGTGGCCGCCATCTTGTAGCCCCCGCTGTACCCCCCGTAGGGGTTCCCCTGCGTGTGCCCGATCAGGATGGCCAGGTCGGCCTCGGCCACCAGCCGGTTCACCTCCACCACGTCGCCGTGCTCGGTGGTGCCCAGGGCGGTGATGCCCGCGGGGTCCTCCGCGTCGTGCATCAGCAGGCGGTCCGGCCAGAAGGCCTCGACAAGCGGCCGGCCGAGGTAGTGGACCAGCTCCTCGTAGGTGTTCTTGCGGTGCAGCCCCATGGCGCAGAGCAGCACGATGTCCGTGGGGCGCACGCCGGCGCGCCCCAGCTCCTGCACGAGGAGCGGGATGGCCACCTTGCGGTGCGCCCGCTCGTGCGCCCCGCCCTTGACCCGATCGGGGAAGGCGATGACCACCCGGCTGCCCGCACCGACCAGCTCCCGCAGGGGGGGCAACCCCAGAGGCGCGTCCAGCGCGCGCTGCGTGGCCTCCGCGGGATCGACCTCTGGAGGGTCCTGGTGAGAGCGGCCCGGCCAGAAGACCAGGGCAGAGTCCGGGACCTCCACCGTCATGGTCCCATCGCCGTACTCCAGCGGCACCGCAATCATCGCTGTGCTTCCGCCCGCTGTCCTGCCGCGTGCGGCCGGACCTCCCGGCCCGTCAGCGCCTCCAGGACCTTGACCACCGCGCTGCTGTCCTCGGCCTCGTACCCCCGGGCACGCGCCATCTCTAAGAGGATGGCGGTCGCCGGGGTGATGATGGTGGGGACCCGAGCCGCCGCCGCCATCTCCAGCGCCAGGTGGACGTCCTTGTGCAGCAGCCCCAGGCTGAACGCGGGGGTGAAGTCCCGGTTGAGGATCTTGGGGCCAAGTTCGCGGAAGAGATTGCTCACGGTGGCCGCGCCGCTGTCGGCCACGGTGCTGACGAAGACCTGCGGGTCCATCCCCAGCGCGGCGCAGAGGGCCAGCACCTCGGCCGTCACCGCGTTGATGGCCGAGAACATCATGTTGTTCAGCAGCTTGACGATGTTGCCCCAGCCGCTGGGGCCCACATGGATGAGCCGAGACGCCAGGACCTCGAGAACGGGACGGGCCCGCTCCAGGTCGGCGGCCGCTCCACCGACCGGTAAGGTCCACCGACCGCACGCCGGCGGCCGCCCCAGCACCGGCGCATCCAGGTAGCCGACGCCGCGGGCCGCCGCCAGGGCCGCGTTGCGCTTGGTCGTCTCGGGGTCTACCGTGCTCAGGTCCACGATCAAGGAGCCCGCCTGCGCTCCGGCCAGGAGCCCGTTCTCAGCGGCCACCGCCCGGTCGACGTCTGCGGGCATGGGCAGGGAGAGCAGCACGATACCGGCCTGCCGGGCCACCTCTGCCGGCGAGGACGCCACCACCGCGCCCGCCTGGGCCGCCCGACGCTCGGCCTGCGGCGAGATATCCCGGGCGACCACGGCGTATCCCGCTGCCAGCAGCCGCTCCAGGATGCGGCCGCCCATGGTACCCACGCCTATCAGTCCCACCGTGGAGAGAGTCGGCATGGTCCTCACCACGCAATCCCCAGCTCTTCCAAGATCTGCCGCAGGCGGGTAGCATTGGCCGCCGCCATGGTGCGGACCTCGTCGGTGATCGGGGGCTGCGGCAGGCGCGTCTGCCCGGATTCCACCCCGAACTCAGCCAGCAGGGCATGCCACATGGGGACGGCTCCCGGCCCACCGCAGAGGCGGAACACCTCTCCCGCCCGGCGCTCCAGGGCCACGGCCCGTTCCCAGTCTCCGGCCGTCACGGCCGCGTAGAGGGCGTTGTAAAACTGGGGCAGGGCGTTGTTCGGCCCACCGATGAATCCATCGGCGCCGTCGACCAACGCCGCGAACAGCAGCGACGGGACGGCCGTGAAGATCGTCACCTCCTCCCGGTTGGCGCGGTGCAACACCTGCTGGAAGGCGTAGTAGGACAGCCCCCCGTCCTTATAGCCGCGAACGCCGCGGTCGGCTAGCTCCAGGACCTGGTCGGCGGTGAACTCGAAGGAGGTGTGCGCCGGCTGGTTGTAGGCCCATACCGGCAGGCGGGTGGCGTCCAGCAAGCGGTCGTAGAAGGCCCGCACCACGGACCATGCGGGCCTGTAGTAGTAGGGCGCGATGGCGGCGACGGCGTCTGCGCCGGCACGCTCGGCGTGCCTGGCCAGGTCGGCGGCCTCCCGCGGGTTGATGGTCCCCACGTGCACGATGATCCCCAGGCGGCCCTCAGCGGCTTCGATGGCCACCTCGGCGACCCGCCGCCGTTCCTCCGCCGACATCCCCGGTCCGCTGCCCAGAGACCCGCACAGGAACAGCCCGTCGCTGCCCTTGGCCACGTGGTAAGTCACCAGGCGCCGCAGGGCGGCTTCGTCTACCTCCCCCTGGGCAGTAAAGGGGGTGATCAACGCGGGATACATGCCGTGCAGACGTGCCATGGTGTTACCTCCCTTGCGTCGGTTGCGCCTCAGGATTCAGGAGGTTGGACGGCCGCTCACCTCTGAGCACCGCCAGCGTCGTCTCCACCGCCGCCGCCTCCATCCGGGCGATGGCATCGGTGCTCAAGCCGGCCGCGTGGGGGGTCATGACCACCTGGGGAAGCCGGGCGAGGCGCCAGTCGAGCGGAGGCTCCGGGTCGGTCACGTCCAGGCCCGCACCCGCCAGGTGCCCTGAGACCAGCGCGTCGTAGAGTGCGTCCTCATCCACCAGCCCGCCCCGGGCGGTGTTGATCAGGTAGGAACCGCGCTTCATCCTGGCCAGAGCCGACGCATCGATCAGCTTGCGCGTTTCGGGGGTCAGCGGGACGTGCAGCGTCACTACGTCGGCCTCGCTGAGCAACGTCTCCAGCTCGACCAGTGTGATGCCGCGGCTGACGACGAACGCGTTGTCGGGGGCGATCTCGCAGGCTACCACCCGCATCCCGAATGCTCGCGCCAGGTCGGCGACTTCGCGTCCGGTACGGCCGAGGCCCACAATGCCCAGGGTGCGACCGCGCAGCTCCGGCCCGGGCTCGGGGACCCACTCGCCGCGCTTGGCCCTGGCGTCCTGGAGTGCCAGCCGCCGGAGCACCGCCAGAATCAGCCCCAGGGTGTGCTCGGCCACGGCCACATGGTTGGTGGCAGGGGTGATAGCCACGAAGATCCCGCGCCGCGTGGCGGCCTCAAGATCCACGGTGTCGTACCCGACTCCAAATCGACAGATCAGGCGCAGGCGCGGGGCTGCGGCCATGAGGTCGGCCGTCCACGACTCCACTCCCGCGATCACGGCTTCGACGCCCTCCAGCCAGAGCAGGATCTCGTCCCGCCGCGGCGGGCGGTTTCGCTCAGCGGGGTATCGGAGCTGGTAGCCCGCCGCCTCAAGCCGCCGGGGGGCGGCACCGCTCAGGCGCCCGAACATGCGCGCCGTGACCAGGATTGCCGGTCCCGGCATGCCTTGCGGTTCACCTCCGTTACTTCGTCCGCAGGTAGGCCTGGATGTACGACCCCTCCACGATCCTGCTGGCATCGATGGCGCTGCGGATGATGCCCTCGCGCAGCAAGAAGTCGCCGACCTCCTGGATCATCCGCTGCGCGCCGCCGCCCGGCAGCAGCGACAACTCGAACTTTGGATCGACGAGCTGCTCCAGCCTGACCACGGGGTTGATCTCCACGATCCGCCTGGCGATGGCCTCGCTGACCCCGAGGTTCTCCGCCGTGGCCTTGACGGCTACGGCGGGATTCCGCCGGAACTCTTCAAGCGCCAGGTCCACGGCTTTGAGCAGCAACAGCACGCCCCGCGGGTTTCGCTGCACCCACCCCACGCGAGCCACCCAGTGGTCTGATGTGTTGAGCCCCACGTCATGGCTGCGCACGATCACGCGTCCCCCGGCCTCCTGCATCCTGGAGATCCACGGCTCCCAGGCGTAGGCCGCCTGCACATCTCCCTTGGCAAACGCCGGCGCCATGGCGGTCACGTCCATGTGGATCATGGTGACATCCGCCGGCGTCAGGCCCGCGCTCTGCAGCGCTTTGACCAACCCCAGATGCGCGCTGGTGCCCCGCATGTAGGCGATGCGCTTCCCCCGGAGGTCGGCCAGGGACCACCCGGTCTTCTGGAGGAAGGCGTCTCGGCTCCGGGTCGTCCCATTGGCGGAATCGAGCTGGGTGCGCTCGAACCGCGTCCACTGGAACCCGAAGGAGTCGGTGTAGGACTCGCCTGCGACGAACCTCGCGATCCCGTGTCG
>JBBIIQ010000125.1:0-5843 GCA_037446405.1 Armatimonadota bacterium
GCGCCGGCTCGCGTAGACTGACAGGCCTGCCGACGATGAGCACGCCGAAGGAGGTGATCATGGTGAAGGTGATGTCCCGGGCGTAGATGCGGAAGAAGACGAACCGCTCCACCCCCAGGCTGACCACCCCCGCGACCAGCGCTCCCACCAGCACCGCCGCCCAGACATTGCCTGTGGCCACCTGCACCGTATAGGTGAGGTAGGCCCCCACGGAGTAATAGAGGAGCTGGTCCAGGCTGATGATGCGCATCAGCCCGAAGCACAGCGAGAGGCCGATGGCCAGCAGGAAGTAGATGCTGCCCATGCTCAATCCGAAGATGACTCCCGAGATCAGCAGCTGCCGGTCCATGGCCTATCTGCGATTCTCCGCGGCCGGGAGCGGTCGCCTCATGGGCAGGGGGCGGCGCAGCAGCGGCTCCAGCGTGCCCCAGATACCCTTCTCCCCCGCCAGCATGATCAGCACCAGGAGGAACCCCACGAAGAACTCCCAGTTCACGATGACCCGGCTGAGCACGTCCTTCATCCCGGTGTAGGCGATGGCTCCGACCAGGGGCCCATAGAGTGTGCCCACCCCGCCCAGGATGGTCACCACCACGGGGTCTGCGGCCCGGTGGGGGCTGGTGATCTCCGGGCTGACGAAGCCGAAGTAGACCGCGTACAGCGACCCGGCCAGCGCCGTGGTGGTGTTGGCGATGATGAAGGCCAGCCAGCGGATGCGGAAGTTGCTGTAGCCGAGGAACTGCAACTTGTCCTCGTTGACCTTGGTGGCCAGGCAGCAGGCCCCGTAGATGGTCTCGTCCAGGTACTTGTAGAACCCCCAGAGCAGCAGGGCCAGGAAGAAGGTGAAGAGGAAGAACTGGCTGGGGTTGGTCAGGTCCAGCACGGGCGTGGGGGTCATGCGGGCGAGGAACCACAGGCCGTTGTCGCCGTGGGTGATCCCCGCCAGCACCTTCTCCATGAGGTAGTACATGATCACCGCCAGGGCCAGGTTCACCAGGGCGAAGTAATCGCTGCGCAGCCGCACGAACAACGGCCCGATGAGCAGGGTGACCAGCAGTCCCGCCAGCAGCCCCAGGAGGATGCCCGCGTAGGGGTTGTACCCGAAGTAGAAGAGGTAGAAGGCCGTGGCGTAGGCACCGACCCCCAGGTAGGCCGGCTGGCCGAAGGAGATGAAGCCGACCCGCCCCAGGAGGAAGTTGTGGCCCATGACGTAGATGGAGAAGATGACGATCTCGTTGGCGAAAGGCAGCGGCATGACCAGCCGCAGCACGGCCACCACCAGGAAGGCGGCCAGGATGCCGGACCACCAGCGCAACGCGCTCTTCAGCACCGGGCTGCTCCTTTGCCCCGGCCCGCTTCGCCTGCCGCGGAAGCGCCCCGCGCCGCGCGGCCGGGGTGCGGTCGCCGGTTCCGTCTACAGGTAGCGTTCACAGACGTTGGCCCTGATGGCCTCGGGGTCCGAGATTTCCGCGACGATGTGCCCCTCCCTGACGGCGTAGATCTTGTCGGAGATGGCCGACACCAGCGGCAAGTTCTGCTCCACGATCACCAGGGTCGTGGTCTTGCGCAGCTCCTTGAGCACCTCCTGCAGGTGGCCGACCAGGCTGGGGGCCAGGCCTTCGGTGGGCTCGTCGATGAGCAGGAGGCTGGGGCGCCCCAGCAACGCCCGCCCGATCATCAGCATCTGTCGCTCGCCCCCGCTGAGGTAGCCCCCTTTACGGTCCAGCAGCTGCTTCAGCCGGGGAAAGTGCGCGAAGACCGGCTCCCAGTTGTAGTCCCCGCTGGCGTGGCTGGCCAGTTCCAGATTCTCCCGCACCGTCAGGTCTGAGAAGACGCGCTTGTCCTGGGGCACGTACTTCAGCCCCATCCGGGCGATCTGGTAGGGCCGCAGGGCGATGAGGTTGGTGCCGTTGAAGACGATGGAGCCGGAGGTGGGGCGGAGGAAGCCGGCGATGGTTCGCAGCAGGGTGGTCTTGCCGGCACCGTTGCGGCCCACGCAGGTGACCAGCTGGCCCCGGCGGACGGAGAGGTGGGCGTCAAACAGCACCTTGGACTCGCCGTAGGCCACGTGCAGCCCCTCCACCACCAGGATCTCGCCGTTGTCCGCCGTCACCTTCCCCACCCCGGGATGCGCTCAGCTCGCGCTGCCCCCGATCTGCCAGTAGCTGCGGCGGACCTCCGGGTCCCGCAGAGTCTCCTCATAGCTCCCGTCCGCGATGATCCTGCCTTCGTGCATGACGGTGAGCCGCTGCACGAAGTCGGCGATCTGGGAGACCTTGTGCTCCACGATGAGGATGGTCTGCCGGCCGACGTGCTTGCGCAGCACGTCCAGCACGCTCCTGGCCTCCGTCTGGCTCAGGCCGGCCAGGGGCTCGTCCAGCAGAAGCACCTGCGGCTCGGTGAGCACGGCCATGGCGATCTCCAAGCGCCGCTTCTCCCCCAGGCTGAGGTGGCGTACCAGGCGGTCACGCACATCCTGCAGCTCGAAGGCCTCCAGGGCTTCCAGGATCTTCTCCTCCTGGCGGTGCCGCCTGCGGGGCGTCAGCAGCATGGAGAGCAGCGACGGCCGGCAGTACGCGCGAAAGAACGCCAGCACCAGGTTGTCGATGGTGGTCAGGTTGTCAAAGGTGGAGGTGAGCTGGAACGTCCGCATCATTCCCAGCTCGATCCGCCGCTGGGGCGAGGCGTGGGTGATGTTCTCCCCGCGGTAGAGGATGGTGCCCTCGTCGGGCGGGTAGTACCCGGTGAGGAGGTTGAACAGGGTGGTCTTGCCGGCGCCGTTGGAGCCGACGATCCCCGCCACCTCGTACTCGCGCAGCGCGTAGGTCACCCGGTCGACGGCCACGAGCTGACCGAAGCGCTTGGTCACGTTAATGGCCCGGGCGATCTCCGCCCCTGCCGGCGAGCTCACGGCCTCTGCTGGGCCTGCCCTGCCCATGCGCTCAGGCTCCCGGCGAGAAGCGGAGGTGGGGCCCGGAGAGGACCTCGCCCGGGGAGAAGCCCTCTCCGGACACGGCTGCCGCCCGGGGGGATGACGCTAGGGGCCGCCGGCGGTCAGCGGGGCGCAGGACAATCACCCGATCCCCAGCCAGCCTGGCCGCATGGACTCTCAGTAGCCCAGCGACTGCAGGCTGGGCATGACCGCCTCGCCGCCCAGGTAGCCCAGGACCTTGAAGAGGTCCCACGCGTGCTTCTGCTCACCCGCTCCCTTGCCCCTGACCAGGAAGGCGGCGAACTGGTAGACCGGGGCGTGATCCTGCCGCCAGCGGGCGGGCCCCTTCACGGTGGTGAACTGGGGCTTGGCTATCAGCGCTGCGCCCACGGCCTTGGGCTCGAAGGAGCCCGCGGTCTCGAAGCCGCGGAACATCTCCCGGTAGGCGGTGTAGGCGATGGTGGCGTAGGCGTCCGGCGGCGTCCCGTACTTGGCCTGGTACAGCTCGGTGAAGGCGCTGGCGCTCTTGGCTACTCCCGTATACCCCAGGTCGCTGAGGTCGTAGTAGAAGTAGTGCATGGCGTAGACGCCTTCCAGGGCCTCGGGAGGAATCCCCTTGGCCACCACGTTGGTGATGAAGGCGTTGAAGATGGTCATCTCCCGGTTCAGGCCCATCTGGTAGGTCTGCTTCAGAAGGGCCACGGCATCGGCGGCAAACTGCGCGGAGATGAAGACGTCCGGCCTGGCCGCCCGCACCTTCTGCAGCACGGTGGTGAAGTCCGTGGTCCCCAGGGGGACCTCGTCGTAGCCCACCACCTCGGCGCCGTACTGCTTGGCGGCGGCATAGACTCCGTCCCGGATGTCCCAGCCCCAGCTGTCGGCGCGGGCCAGGAAGAAGATGCGCTTCTTCCCCAGCACCTTGATGGCCGAGGTGCCGGACATGTATCCTACGGTCCACGGGCTGTAGGCCACGGCGAAGGTGGTGGGGGAGAGCTTGCCCTTCTCAAAGGCCTCCTTGGCCATGACGCAGGTGGGGAAGTACGGCAGCGGCTGCTTCATCACCACGGCGTTGAGGGCGTAGGCCAGCGGAGCCCACGTCTGCCCGCCCACGCCCTTGACCCCCTGGGCGACCAGGTAGCGGAAGCGGCGGACCCCGACGTCCAGCTTGGCCTCGTCGTCGGCCACGACCCCTTCCACCTGCACCTTCCCCCAGGGCATGCTCAGTCCGCCTTTGCCGTTGATCACATCGATGGCCAGGAGCGCACCGTTCTTCTGCGTTTCGGCCACCGCAGCGAACGGTCCGGTGAGCGGCAGCAGGATGCCCACCTTGATCTTGCTGGGTTGGGCCGGCGCCGCATTGGCCGGAGCCAGCGCCACGGACAGGGTGAAGAGGAGCAGCAGAACCAGCCACCTTCTCATCGCTATCCCCTCCCATCCAAGGACGTACTCAGACCGACCCGCATACCGGTCGGGCCGGGCGTTGTGGCGACGGGCGTAACGGCGGGTGGCCGCGGACGAAACCTCGGCCGGCATCGCGCCGCGCCGGCGGAGGAGGGAGCAGCCCTGCCGCGAATCCATGTTTCTTGGATACATTATCCAATATCCTTAATTAACGGGCCAGGCCCGGAAATCCTCCTGCCCTGGAGGAGGTGCCAGTGAAGCCACCCCGCTACGTCGCTGCCTCGACCGTCGCCGAGGCCTCGAGCATCCTGGTGGCGGAGGAGGGGGCACATGTGCTGGCCGGCGGTACCGACCTCGTCGTGCGCATGCGCGATGGCCTGGTGCGGCCGGCGGTGCTGGTGGACATCCAGCGCATCCCCGACCTTGCGGCCATCGACAGCATCGACGGCCACCTGCGCATAGGGGCCACGGTGACCGTCGCCGCGTTGCTGGAGTCATCGCAGGTCCGCCGCCTGACGCCGCTGCTGGCGGAGGCCGGCGCCCAGATGGGCGCGGTGCAGCTGCGCAACCTGGCCACGGTGGGGGGCAACCTGGCCAGCGCCGTCCCCTCCGCTGACCTGGCCCCGCCACTGATCGTCCTGGGCGCGGTGGCGCGGATCGCCGCTGCGGCGGGGGAGCGGACGCTGCCCATCGAGGAGTTCTTCGTGGGACCGCACCGCAACGCGTTGCGTCCTGGCGAGGTCCTCACCGCCGTGGACGTACCCCGGTCCGGGGAAGGGAGCGGAGCGGCGTTTGTCAAGTTCGGCCGGCGCAGCGCCCAGGTCCTGGCCGTGGTCAACGCCGCGGCCTGGGTGCGCCTGCAGCAGGGGGGCGTGGAGGAGGCGCGCATCGCCCTGGGCGCGGGGGCGCCCACGCCGCTGCCGGGATGCCCCGCGCCGGCCCGGCAACGGTGTGGGGGGAAGGGGTCCGGCGGGCCCAGGAAGCCATCGATTCGGGAGCCGCCCGGGAGAAGTTGGCAGCCCTGCAAAAGGGAGGGTAAGGTTCGACCGGCAGGACCGACCAGGACAAACAAAAAGGGCCGGGGAAACCTAGCGGCCCCCGGCTCCATCGGGGCGACTGGAATCGAACCAGCGACCTCTTGAACCCCATTCAAGCGCGCTACCAAACTGCGCCACGCCCCGGGTGCCTTATATTATAACACAACTTGCTCCATTCCGCAAGGGGAAGGGGTAAAAATCCGCCTGCCAAGAAGCCCGCTCCGTTCGTCGGCCGGGGGTCACCCGTCGGCCCGGCGATCGCTGGCGCCGCAGGCCGCCTCACCGAGGGCGCAGGTGGGCTGTCGCGGAGGGCTCCGGCCGCCAGGGTTCCACCAACCCCAGCAAAGAGGGGGGAAGAGCCTTTATATTCGCACACCGCGCCGGGACGAGCGGGCGAAAGCCGTGGGCCCGGAGGATGTCCTGCCCGGTGGGCCCCAGCAACAGCCTTAAAAAGGATTCGGCCGCAGGGGCAT
>JBBIIQ010000126.1:0-5787 GCA_037446405.1 Armatimonadota bacterium
CCACAGCCTGGGCGTCGACGGCCACCACGTACCCGCTGTCTGCGGCGGGCACCGGGAGGGCCAGCCTGGCCTGCGGCAGCCGCCGCGGCTCGTCGAGCACCCGAGGGTCGCCGCCCTGCGCCTGGACCATCCGCCGCAGCCGCTCCAGGGCGGCCCCACCGGCCCGCGCCTCCCGCAGCCGCGCCTCAGCCTCCGCGGATGAAGCGGCCGCACCGGCCAGCCGCAGCATCTGTGCGCCCAGCGCCAGGCACAGGTCGGTGAGGTCTGTCGGTCCCTCCCCTTTGAGCGCGGCGATCGCCTCCTCCACCTCGACGGCGTTGCCCACCGTCCGGCCCAGCGGCTGGTCCATGTCGGTGATCAGGGCCACCGTCGGCCGCCCCACCTGGCGCCCGATGGCCACCATGGTCTCGGCCAGGGCGCGGGACGCCTCCAGGGTCTTCATGAAGGCCCCGCTGCCGGTCTTCACGTCCAGGACGATGGCGTCGGCCCCGCCGGCGATCTTCTTGCTCATGACGCTGGCGGCGATCAGGGGCACGCTCTCCACGGTGGCGGTGACGTCGCGCAACGCGTAGAGCCGCCGGTCCGCCGGCACCAGGTCGGCGGTCTGCCCGGCGATGGCGCAGCCGACGCAGCGTACCTGCTCGGCCAGGGCCTCCGCGCTCAGGTCGGTGCGCATCCCGGGGATGCTCTCCAGCTTGTCCAGCGTCCCGCCGGTGTGCCCCAACCCGCGGCCGGAGAGCTTGGCCACGGGCACGCCGCAGGACGCCACCAGCGGGACCAGGACCAGGGAGGTCTTGTCCCCCACCCCGCCGGTGCTGTGCTTGTCCACCTTCACCCCGGGGATGGCGCGCAGGTCCACCGTCTCCCCGGAGCGCACCAGGGCCAGGGTCAACGCCGCCGTCTCTGCGGCTGTCATGCCGCGAAAGTAGACGGCCATGAGGAAGGCGCTCATCTGGTAGTCGGCGACCTCGTCGCGCAGGTACCCACCGATGAGGGCCTCGACCTCCTCCGGAGTCAGCTCCCCGCCGTCGCGTTTCTTCAGGATCAGGTCATACGCCCGCATGATCGACGGCCGCAGCCCGCCACCGCGTCCGCCACCCGGACAGGCCCTCCAGAGGCCCCCAGCGCGCGGCGGCATCCTCTCTCCAGACCACGTGGTGTTCGGCAGGGTACGGGCCGGAGGCGGGTGCTCGGCGCCTCACAGCGACAGCTCAGCGACAATTCGCCGCACCAGCCGGACGAAGCGCGGTTCCAGCTCCCGGGCCACGGCCAGCACCGCCTCGTGCGTCACCGGCTCCACCACTTCCCCGGTGGCCATGTCCGTGATCGCCGAGAACCCCAGGACGCGCATGCCCATCTGCCGCGCGGCGATCACCTCCGGCACGGTGGACATGCCCACCGCGTCCGCGCCCCAGCGGGCCAGCATGCGCAGCTCCGCCGCCGTCTCGTAGGAGGGGCCGCTCACCGCCACGTACACCCCACGGCGCAGCAGGATGCGCTCCTCCAGCGCCGCCCGCTCCGCCAGGCGCACCAGCTCCGGGTCGTAGGGACGGGCCATGTCGGGGAAGCGCGGCCCGAAGGCTTCCTCGTGCGGCCCGATCAGGGGGTTGGTCCCCATGAAGTTGATGTGGTCGGTGATCACCATCAGGTCGCCGGCACGCCACTCCCGGTTGAGGCCGCCGGCGGCGTTGCTCACCAGCAGGGTGCCCGCCCCCAGCTCCCGCATCACCCGCACCGGGAAGATCACTGCGCCCATGGAGTACCCCTCGTAGAAGTGCACCCGCCCCTGCATGACCACGGCGGGCTTGCCCTCCAGCAGGCCCAGCACCAGGTTCCCGGCGTGCCCCGCCGCCGTGCTCACGGGGAAGTGCGGGATCTCGCCGTAGGGGATGGTGGCGTCCCGCTCCACGGCGTCGGCCAGCGCGCCCAGACCGGAGCCCAGGACCACAGCCAGCCGCGGCCGGATGCGGGTCCGCTCGCGCACGAACGCCGCGGCCTCCCGGACCCGCGGCTCCCAGGGGTGACCCGCCCGGGGATCGCTCATTGCCTCAGCCCCCTCCCTCCAGAAAGCTGGATCCGGGCCCCCCCCAGGGGACGCCCAGCGCCGCGGCCACCGTGGCGCCCACGTCGGCGAATGTCCGGCGAGTTCCCAGGTCCCTCCCTCTGGAGACTCCGGAACCGCGGACCAGCAGGGGAACATACTCGCGGGAGTGGTCGGTGGACGGGGTCGTGGGGTCGTTCCCGTGGTCGGCGGTGATGATGAGCAGCGTCTCCGCGTCCGCGGCCTCCAGGATCGGCCCCAGGGCCGCGTCGATCCGCTCCAGCTGGCGGGCGTACCCCTCGACGTCGTTGCGGTGGCCGTAGACCGTGTCCAGATCCACAACGTTGGCGAAGATCAGCCCGCGGTCCACGCGCCGCACAGCCTCTGCCGTGCGGGCCAACCCGTCCAGGTCGTCGTGCGTGTGCACCGCCTCGGTGATGCCCCGCCCGGCGAAAAGGTCCTCGACCTTGCCGATGGCATAGACGGGAACCTCCCGTGCGGCGAGGGCGTCCAGCACGGTGCGGCCCAGCGGGGTGAGGGAGAAGTCCCGCCGCCGGTCGGTCCGCTGGAAGGCGCCGGGCCTGCCGACGAAGGGGCGGGCGATGACCCGGCTGACGGCGTGCTCGCCCACCAGCAAGCGACGGGCCGTCTGGCACCAGTCGTAGAGCTGGTCTGGGGGGACCACGTCCTCGTGCGCCGCGATCTGGAAGACGCTGTCCGCGGAGGTGTAGACAATGGGATAGCCGGTGCGGAGGTGCTCTTCACCCAGTTCCGCGATGATGGCCGTGCCGGAGGCGGCGCGGTTGCCCAGGACGGGGCGGCCGACGGCCTGCTCGAAGGCCCGGACGATCTGGGGCGGGAAGCCATCCGGGTAGGTGGGGAACGGGCGGGTCAGGACCAGCCCCATCAGCTCCCAGTGCCCGGTCGTGGAGTCCTTGCCGGGGGATTGCTCCGCCATGCGTCCGAACGCGCCTTCAGGGTGGGGCAGCGGGCTGACGCCGGCGATGGGCACGATGCGCCCCAGGCCCAGCGCCTCCAGGGTGGGGAGGCGCAGCCCGCCCACGGTCGCCGCCACATGGGGCACGGTACTGCTGCCCTCGTCGCCGTAGCGGGCGGCGTCCGGCAGCTCGCCGACGCCGGCGCTGTCCAGCACCAGCACGATGGCCCGACGGGCCACGTCAGGCCCCCCGACGCCGCGCGGCCAGCAGCAACCCGGCGACGGACTTGGCGTCGCGGATCTCCCCCCGCTCCACCCGCGCCAGGGCCTCCCGCAAAGGCAGCCGCTCCACGGCCAGGTCCTCGTCTGCGGCGGCGCGCGCCGGCACGGCGGCCAGCCCGGTGGCCAGGAAGAGGTGCATCGCCTCCGTCAGCACCCCCGGCGAGGGGTAGAGCACCGCCAGCGGATCCCAGTGCGTCGCCTGCGCACCCACCTCCTCGGCCAGCTCGCGCACGGCGCAGGCCAGCGGCGCCTCCCCGGGCTCCAGGGTGCCGGCGGGGATCTCCAGCAGGGGTTCGCCCACCGCGTAGCGGAACTGGCGTACCAGCAGCACCTCGCCCTCTTCCGTCAGCGGAACCACGGCTGCGGCCCCCCGGTGCTCCACCACCTCCCGCTCCGTCTCCCGCCCATCGGGGAGGCGCACGCGGTCGACGCGCAGACCCACCACCCGGCCGGAAAAGACGCGGCGGCTGGCCAGCCAGACCTCCGGGCGCACGGGCGGCTACGCCGGGGCGACGCGCGCCTCTTCAGGGTAGATGGGGGTCCCCTCGCGCCGCACCATCTCGTGGAAAGCCGCCAGCAGCCGCGCCGTGATCGGGCCCGGCCGGCCGTCGCCGACGGCCCGGCCGTCCACCTCGACGACCGGTCCCACCTCCGCCCCCGTTCCGGTGAGGAAGCACTCGTCCGCGGTGTAGACGTCGTGCAGGGTGAAGACCCGCTCCTCCGCCGGGATGCCCTGGACCCGGGCCAGCCCCAGGACGGCCTCCCGCGTCACCCCCAGGAGGATGCCCAGGTAGGGCGGCGGGGTCCAGAGCTCCCCGCCGCGGACGATGAAGATGTTGTCCGCGCTGCACTCGGCCACGTAGCCGTCCGCGGAGAGCATGATCGCCTCGTCCACGCCCGCCCGGTTGGCCTCGATGCGCGCCAGGATGTTGTTCAGGTAGTTCAACGACTTCACCCGCGGGTTGAGCATGTCCGGCCGCACCTTGCGCACGGATGCGGTAACGGTGCGCAGCCCGCGCTGGTAGGCCTCCGGGGGGTAGAGCTGGATGGCGTCGGCGATGACCACCACCGTGGGCCGGCCGCACTTGCGCGGATCCAGTCCCAGGTCGCCGACGCCGCGAGAGACCACCGGCCGGATGTAGGCATCGCGCAGCCCGTTACGCCGCAGCGTCTCCAGGATGGCCTCCCGCATCTCCTCACGGGAGAGGGGAATCTCCAAGAGGATGGTCTTGGCCGACTGGTAGAGGCGGTCCAGGTGCGCCTCCAGGCGGAAGACGCGCCCGTTGTAGGCACGGATGCCTTCGAAGACCCCATCGCCGTAGAGGAACCCGTGGTCGAAGACGGAGACCGCCGCCTCCTCCCTGGGGACAAACCGTCCGTTCACGTAGGTCACCGAGCCCATGCGCACCTCCCCCGACCCGCGCCGCCCGCGGGCCCGCCACCGCGTCTTGCCTGCGTCCCCCGGCCTACCCCTTGGCCTCCACCGTCGCCCGCCGCAGCGCCGCGCCCACAAATGCCCGGTACAGCGGGTGCGGCCGGGTCGGCCGGGAGCGGTACTCCGCGTGAAACTGCGTCCCCACAAACCATGGGTGATCCGGCAGCTCGATGATCTCTGCCAGCTGCTTGGCCGGGTAGATGCCGGTGATGCGCATGCCGCCGGCTTCCAGGGCCGCGCGGTAGGCGTTGTTCACCTCGTACCGGTGGCGGTGCCGCTCCTGCACCTCCGGAACCCCGTAGGCCTCCGCCGCCCGACTGGACGGCGCCAGCCGGCAGGGATAGGCGCCCAGGCGCATCGTCCCCCCCTTCTCCGTGACCCCCTTCTGCTCCGGCAGCAGGTCGATCACCGGGTGGGGGGTGGCCGGGTCCACCTCGGTGGTATTGGCCCCCTGGAGGCCGCAGACGTGGCGGGCGAACTCCACCACCGCCCACTGCATCCCGTAGCAGATCCCCAGGAAGGGGACACGGTTCTCGCGGGCGAAGCGGATGGCCTTCACCTTCCCCTCCACACCCCGCGCCCCGAAGCCCGGGCAGACGGCGACGCCGTCGAAGCCGGAGAGGTGGGCGTCCACCTCCTCCTGCGTCAGCCGCTCCAGCTCCTCGGAATCCACCTTGGTGATCTCCACGCGGGCCCGGTGGGCGATGCCGCCGTGGTGCAGCGCCTCCACGATACTCACGTAGGAATCCTCCACGCCCATGTACTTGCCCACCAGGGCGATGCGCACCGTCGCCGCCGGCCGACGGATGCGCTCCACGATCTCCCGCCACTCGGCCAGATCCGGCGGCGTGTCCGGCAGCCGCAGGCGATCCACGATGGCCCGCCCCAGCCCCTCCTCCTCCAGGACGAGGGGGACCTCGTAGATGCTGCGCGCGTCCAGCGCCTGGATCACCCGCTCCACCGGCACGTCGGTGAAGAGCGAGAGCTTCTCCTTAATGCTGGCGGCCAGGGGGCGGGAGGTGCGGCAGACCAGGACATCGGGCTGGATGCCGATGCTGCGCAGCTCCTTGACGCTGTGCTGGGTGGGCTTGG
>JBBIIQ010000127.1:0-5740 GCA_037446405.1 Armatimonadota bacterium
GGTTCGTGCAGCGAGACGACGCCGCCGTCCTCCGCCCGTTTGCCGCCGCCGACCCGCGGTTCGCCGCGGAGGCACGGCGGGCCGCCGCCTGGGGGGTGGAGTTCTACGCCTACACCTGCCGGGTCACGCTCAGGAAGATGGCCGTGTGGCGGCGGATCCCCGTGGACCTGCCTCCAGCGTCCTCTCGATGAGGTCGGCCAGGGCCGGAATCTCCCCGAACGTCAGCGAGCCGTCTCCCGGCACATCCGCCACCACCGCCAGGATCGGCCCTGCGGGAGCCGGTCGGTCGGATTGGACCGCGGTGCGGCGGACCTCGATCTTGGGGACGGGCTCCCGGCTGTAGCCCTCGAGCAGGATCAGGTCGGCCGCCCCCACCATCTCCTCCACCTGCTGCAGGGAAGCCTCCCCGTCGGTGGCCCGGACCACAGCCACCTTTCCCGGTCCGGCGATGGCCACGGCGTCCGCGCCAGCCCGGGCGAAGCGCCAGGTGTCCGTGCCCTCGCGGTCGATCTCGAACCCGTGGACGTCGTGCTTGATGGCGGCCACCCGGTAGCCGCGGCGTCGCAGCTCCGGCAGCAGCCGCTCGATGAGGAAGGTCTTGCCGGCCCCCTTGGCGCCGACCACGGCAACCATGGGGACACCCGCCGGCTCCGCGCGGGCCTCTGGTTCGGCCAGGAGCTGCACCCGCACGGCATCTCCGCGCCGCAGCTCCGCGGCCTCCGGGGGGATCAGGATGAGGGCGTTGGCGTCGCTGATCGAGCGCAGGGTGGCCGTCCCCTGGCCGCGCAACGGGGTCACGCGCAAACCGCCGGCTGACGCCGCGGCCCGGGCCCACAGGTAGCGGGAGCGCCCGGGCCGGACACGCAGCGGGGCCTCCAGCCTCGCCGGCAGCCACGAGCGGGGCGGTGCGCCGCCCATCATGGCGCGCAGCGCGGGGCGCACCAGCTCCTCGAACGTCACCATGGCGGCGCCCGGCGTCCCGGGCAGTCCGAAGACCGCCGTCCTCCCGGCCAGCCCGAAGGCCGCGGGCCTGCCCGGCTTCATCGGCACGCGCCAGAAGAGCAGGTCGACCCCCGTGCGGCGCATCGCCTCCTTCACCAGGTCCCGCTCGCCGACGGACATGCCCGCGGTGACCACCAGGACGTCGGCCTGCAGCCCGGTATGGATGCGGGATGTCAGATCGTCCAGGTCGTCGCGGGCGATCCCCAGGCGCAGGGGGATCCCGCCGACGGAGGTCACCTCGGCCGCCAGCATGTAGGAGTTGCTCTCCACCACCTGCCCCGGGCGGAGGGCGGATCCCGCCTCGACCAGCTCGTCGCCCACCGCCAGGATCGCCACCCGGGCGCGGCGCACCACCTCCACGGTGACGGCGCCCAGGCTGGCCAGCAGGCCCAGGTGGCCCCCGCGCAGGGCCGTCCCGGCGGTCAGGACGACCTCGCCGCGCCGGGCGTCTTCGCCGGCGGGGAAGATGTGCCGGCCGGCGGGGACGGGGGAGCGCACCCAGACGGTGTCCGCCTGGACCTCCACGTCCTCAAACGGCACCACCGCGTCCGCGCCCTCCGGCACCGGTGCGCCGGTGGCGACGCGCACCGCGGTACCGGCCTCGACCCGGGGAGCGCCGACGGAGCCGGCGAAGCTGGCCCCGTTGACCCGCAGCTTCACGGGGTGGGCGGCGGAGGCGGCGGCCACGTCCCGGGCGCGCAGAGCGTAGCCGTCCATGGCCGCGCGGGGAAAAGGCCAGAGGTCGCGGGGCGCCACGATGTCGACGGCCAGCACCCGCCCCGCTGCTTCCGCCAGGGGAACCCCCTCAGCGGGCAGGCGCGGGACGGCCGCCAGGATCCGGGCCCGCGCCTGCTCCACCGAGGCCGCCGGCGGCGTCTCCGTCCCCGGAGGCGACGTCCCGCCTGCCATGGTCATTTCCTCCCTCCCAGCAGGACCTCTGCCGTCTCCACGTCTTCGGGGATGTTGATGTTGAAGAAGAGGCGGCGCGGATCGTCGAAGCGACGGATCTCCTCCTCCCCGACGAAGCGCACCGCCAGGGTCGTGGACTGCACGAAGTCGCCCAGCGAGTCCCGCCCCTCCTCCAGGGAAGCGGCCAGCGGCGGGATGCAGGTGCAAGCGTACACCCCGACCAAGGGCTCCACCCGCTCCCACCGCGGCAGGGTGATGTCCGCCTCCGTCCCCGCCTCAGCCAGGTACTTCAGGAAGTCGACCGTCACCAGGGGCATGTCCACCGCCAGCACCAGAGCACGTTCGCGGCGGATGGCGCGCAGCCCGGTGAGCAGGCCGCACATCGGCCCGCGGTCGGGGATCTCGTCCCGTACATAGTGCCACCGCCCCCGCAGGCCCGCCTCGTCCCGCGTGACCACGATCACGTCCTCGGCCACGGAGCCCAGCAGAGCGGCCGTCCACGCCAGCAGGGGGATGCCGCGCACCCGGGCCATGCGCTTGTCGCCGCGAAAGCGCAGGCCCCGCCCGCCCGCGAGCAGGATGCCGGAGATCGCGGTCATGCCGCTCCCTTCCTTCCCCGGGGGCACGACGCTGCACGCCGCGCCGTCCTCCCGGGAGAGCCCTGTGCTGTCTCGACTCTATCCCGCCACTGGAGGAGCGGCCATCGGGCGGCGGCCCGATCTGGGGGTACGCTACCTGAGGGCGCTAAGGCGCAGCGGCCACCAGGTCAGGGTGACGTTCTTCTGGCCGTCGCGGTCCCCGTTGCCTCCGTCCCAGATGGCGAAGTTGGCGTAGGCGGTCTCGCCCGGCTGGAACTGGACATCGGCGGGATCGGTGGTGCGCAGCGGCCGGGCCAGGAGGACGGTCCAGCGGCCGTTCTGCCACAGGCCCAGACCGACCACGTCCTGTTGCGGCTGGCTGGTCAGAGTGCCAAACCCCCAGGCCACGAGATCCTCCACGGCGCTTGCCCGCCGGGGCAGAGAGAGGAGGTTCCCGACCGCCGCCCCGGCGTTGAAGGCCCGCCGCTGGGCCTCGTCCTTGAGGAACTGCGTGTCGTAGTAGTAGTCCACCGACATGTTCGGGTAGGCGGCGCGCAGGTCCCGGGCGCGGACCAGCTCGTCCTGCCAGGCGGCTTTCCACTGCCAGATGTTCACCGGGCGCTGCCGGTCGCCCATGAAGGGGTTGGGCAGCACGCCCGGGCTCACGGGAAACTGCAGCGCCGCCGCGTCGGTGAACGCGCCCTGTCGTGTGGGGGTGCGGTTGGGCGTGCGATCCCGCCAGGACAGCTCCAGGTAGATCATTCTGCCGTCGTGCAGGGCGCGCAGGCGCACCTCTTTCACCGTCCCGCCGCCGTGGGGGCGGACCAGGTTCTGCGGGATCAGCGGGATCGTGCGGGCCTCCGCCTGTTGAAAGATGGGGATCGCTCGGGCCACGTCCAGAGGAATGCGGGCTGTCGTCAGCCGCACCTGGATGGGCGGCTGCTCCGGCGCCCCGATCACCCCCACCATTGCCGTACCCGCCAGGACCGCCGCCGCCGCCCCCGCGGCTAAGATCCTCCGCGCGCTCATCTGTGCACCCCCACCGGCATGCTCCCTACCAGCTCCGCCGGGTCGCCGCGCCGCCCCCCGCGGTCAGACGCAGCGCGTAGGCCTCCACGCAGCGGGCGCACGCACCCTCGTGCGCCCGCCACATAGGGAAGTCGGCCCGGATGAGCTGCATCACCTCTCCTGCCACCTCGGCGGCCCAGGCGTGGGTGGGAAAGCCGCACAGCGGACACGGCGCCCCTGGAGGGGGGCCGGCGGCAGCCCGCAGCGGGCCGCATCCCACCCAGGCCGCCAGCGCCGCCGGCTCGGCCGCCCAGCGCAGCAGGGTCGGGTAGGCCGGCCGCTCTCCCTCCCACAGTCGCCGCACCACGGCCGCCGCGCCGCCGGCTGGTAGCGCAGGGAAGAGGCGGGCGCACCTCTCCTCCAGTTCTTCGGGCGCGTGCAGCGGACGCCCCCCGGCGCGGGCGATTCGCCCGTCGACCGAGCAGTCCCACAGGCAGCCGAACCTCTGCCCCAGGAGCCAGGAGGTCGCTCCGGGCAGCCCCTCGGACCCCCGGCCGTACCCGAACCCGTCATCGAGTATGTCCAGGACGTGCGCGAACTCGTGACGGAGGAAGACCTCCAGGTCCGGGAGGGCGGCGAACCGCGCGGGCAGGAGGCGCAGGCGGACGGTGCGCAGCCGCACGTCGACATCCGCCCCTTCCTCCGGGTGGGTCCAGGCGCGTCCCACCAGCACTTCCGCGACCTGTCCCGCCAGCCCGGCCGCAGCCGCACGCACGGGTGCGGCGCAGCCCATCTTCTCGAAGAGGCGGGCGTGCAGCCCCTGAAAGGCCACACGGCGCGCCTCGGGGTCCACGTACCCGGCGTAGATCCGGTCGGCGGCGCGGCGGTAGCGCTCCCCGGCCGTCCGGTCGCCGCCTGTCTGCCGCAGCACTACCTCTACGGCGGCCTCCAGCAGGTCGGCCTCGTAGCGGATGCGGAGGCCGGGCGGTTCTACAGCAGGCCGTCCAGGGGACATCTCTCCGCCGTGCAGGCCGCAGCAGCCTGGGCCTGAGGATCCTCTGCGGGCAGAGCGACCCCGGCTGCCGCCAGAGTGACCCCGGCTCCCTCGGCCGGAGGCAGCCCGAATGCCGCCGCCTCCCGGGTGACCCACGCCGCCGCCAGATCGGCCAGGTGTCGGTAGAAGCCCTCCGTGCGCCGCCCCACCTGCCGGGCCAGGAGAGGCACCCACCGGGCCAGGTGATCGCGGAGGAAGGCCCGCTGCGCCTCTCGCAGCAGGGCCACCTCCGCCGGCCCGTGGTGGACCAGGGCGTAGGCCTCCCGGTAGGCCAGGGCCCCCATGAACTCCAGCTCCAGGCCGATGTGGTCGGCCCGTTCCCCGGCGTCCTCTGCGGCCTCGAGGCCGAAGGCGCGGTAGAACCCGGCGATGTCGGCAAGATGCTGCGCCTGCTGGAAGATCTCCGCGGCCACATACGGAGTCTCATAGAGGGGGCAGTCGGCGGAGGCCTGGTGGCCGAAGACATGATGGTAGCCTGCGCGCAACGCCGCTCCATCCGCATCCTGGAGGACGCGCAGCAGGTCTTCTGCCGCGACGCCGCCACCATCACTGGCGTCGCGCAGGCCGTCCAGCGCCTGGCCCAGCGCCGCTCCCTCCGCCCGCAGCGCGCTCAGGTCCTCCGCCGGGGGGCAGAAGGCCAGCGAGAGGAACCGGTAGACGGCGCTGCGGGCCAGGGCGACGGCGGCCCCGGCGGCATCCTGAACAGGAGAGGGCCTCCCTGCGTCCATCAGCGCGTCCATCAGATGGAGTTGAGGTGCTGCCGCGGCCGCGTGTACACCGGCTCCTGCACCGACAGCCGGACGATCTCTCTGCCGGTCCGGTCCAGCCCGATCACCGTGTCGTTGAACATCTCCCACTTCCGGCCGTTGATCCTGGTCTCGAAGATCTTCGGCCCCTCCTCGATGCGGTAGCTGAAGATGATGCGCTGCGTGCTGCGGAAGAGCTGCAGCACCGCCAGCAGCTCCCGCGGGGGGGCCATGTACGTCTCCACCGCCTCGTCGGCGCCGGGCCCGAACATCTGCCGCAGGTACGGGCGGGGCACCCAGCGCGGCGGGATGTAGTAGCCGTTGGGCTCGGTGCCGAACTGGGGGTAGAGGGGGAGGGCGACCCTGGCCACGCGCACTAGGTAGTAGAGGGTGTTCCGCCGGTCCTCAGCCCAGGAGCCGTCCGGGTTGAGGCGCACCAGCCC
>JBBIIQ010000128.1:0-5733 GCA_037446405.1 Armatimonadota bacterium
AGGCGGCGGTGCGCGTGCCGGTCCTGCACATCATGCGGGAGGTGGCCGCCGCCGCGGCGCGGCGGTTCCCGCAGATGCGGCGGGTGGGGCTGCTGGGCACGCGGGCCACTGTGGCCACGGGCCTGTACCAGGAGGCCTTCCGTTCGCTGCGCACGGAGGTCCTGGTTCCGGGGGTGCCGGCGCAGGCGGTGATCGACCGGCTGATCGCCGCCGTCAAGGCCCAGGCGGCGGACGAGGAGCTGCGGCTGGCGGGAGTGGAGGTGGCGCGCGGCCTGGTGCGGTCGGGGGCGGAAGCCGTCATCCTGGGTTGCACGGAACTCCCCCTGGTGCTGTCGGAGGAGGCTCTGGGGGTCCCCGCGCTGGACTCCACCCTGATCCTGGCGGAGGCGGCCGTCCGCCTGGCCACGGGGGAGGCGCCACTCCCCTCCCCGGAGGGGCGCAAATGAACCCTCTTGCGCCTTCCCGGGCGCTTGGATAAGATAGGCCAAGGTTTGACGCCATAGGTGCAAGCAATTCGGTCCCTGGCCGCGCAAAGCGGCTATTCGGCCCTTTAAGGAGGCTTTCCATGCCAGGGAGGCTCAAGGCCAGGAAGGCGGGAAGAGGGAAAGCCACGGCGGCCCGGTCCCGCCAGAACGACCCGCGGCCCTCCGGGCGAGCCTCTGTCGCCACCCGGCCGTCGTCCACGAATCCCGGGACCGCTACAGCGCCGGGTGCGCGGGTGGTGGCACGCCCCCACCCCGCCAAGCCCATCGGGAAGCGTGACCTCAAGGAGCTGCGCCGCCTGCTGGAAGAGGAGCGCCAGCGCCTCACCGAGGAGCTGGAGGCGATCGAGGAGCACCAGCCGGAGCTGGAGCACCAGGCGGGGATGGACCTGGGCGGGTCCTATGACGAGGACTTCGCCGACGTCGCCGGCGACACGTTCGAGCGGGAGAAGGGCTTCGCCATCGAGTCCAGCGTGCAGGCACTCCTGACGCAGGTAGAGGAGGCGCTGGCGCGGATGGACGCCGGCACCTACGGCATCTGTGAGCACTGCGGCCAGCCCATTCATGCTGACCGGCTGCGGGCCATCCCCTACGCCAAGCTCTGTATTGACTGCAAGGCGAAGGAAGAGCGCGCCAACGCCACCCGGCTCTAGCGCCTCCCCCCGGGCCTCCTCCCGCCGTCCCTGGCTGCCGGCGGTCCTGCTGGCCCTGCTGGTGGCGCTGCTGGACCAGGGGGTCAAGGCGCTGGTCGTCCGTCTGCTGCCCCCCGACGGCAGCGTCCCGCTCATCCCCGGCGTGCTCTTCCTCACGCACGTGCGCAACAGCGGCGTCGCCTTCGGGATGCTCAGCGGCACACCGCCCGCGGTCATCGTCCTGGTCGCCTTGACCGTGGTTTTCCTCGTTGCCTACAATGAGGGCCGCCGGCAGCACGACCGGTGGAGCCGGGTGGCGGCCGGACTGCTGCTCGGCGGCGCGGCGGGCAACCTCGGCGACCGCATCCGGCTGGGATACGTGGTCGACTACCTGGACCTGCGCATCTGGCCGGTCTTCAACCTGGCGGATACCGCCGTCGTCTGCGGCAGCGCTGTCCTCCTGCTGGCGCTCCTCCGCCGGAATCGAGGTGAGGGATGAACCCGGTCCTCTTCCGCATCGGCCCGCTGCCCATCTCCTCCTTCGGCCTCCTCCTCCTGGTAGCGTTCTGGGTGGGGATCGCCATGACGCGGCGGCGCAGCCCCGCCGTCGGCGTGGAAAGCGGCGCCATGCTGGACCTGGCGCTGTACATGATCATCGCCGGGATCATCAGCGGGCGGATCGGCTACGTGCTGGTGAACTTCACCGCCTTCGCCCAGGACTGGCGCGCCGCGCTGGCCATCTGGCGCGACGGGGGATTGACCTTCTACGGGGCGCTGCTGGGCGGGATGTGGGTCGCCTGGCTGTACACCCGTCCCCGCGGCCTCTCCACGGCGGCGCTGCTGGATGCGGCCGCACCAGGGCTGGCGGTGGGCTACGGGGTGGGGATGATCGGCGCCCTGCTGCACAGCACGCCGCAGAACCCGCTGCTGATGGGCAAACCCACCGGAGTCCCCTGGGCGGTGCAGGTGGGGTCCGAGCGTGTGCACCCCACGCAGATCTACCTGCTCATTGCCGCGGTGGCCATCTACCTCGTCCTGCGGGCGCAGCGCGAGACCGCCCGCGGCGGCCCCTTCCTCACCTTCCTCCTCCTGCAGGGGGTCAGCCGCTTCGTCGTGGAGTTCTTCGTGCAGAGCCCGCTGGTGCTCGGCCCGCTGACCAAGGCCCAGGTCGCCAGCGCGGTCGTCGCCCTCCTGGCGCTGGTCGGCCTGGTGGGCGCGGCGCGGCGGGGGCAGCCTGCCGCCCCGCCTCCGGGGGAGGGCGCCGGCCCGGTGGTGCAACCGCCGCTCCCCCCGTCTCCTCCTGCGTAGCCCCGCCCGGTGGGCGAGCGCAAGCGGCTGGCTGTGGACGCCGCGCACGACGGATCGCGGCTCGATATCTTCCTGCATGCCCGCCTCCCGGAGCTGTCCCGCTCGCGCATCCACGCCCTGATCGTCTCCGGCCACGTCCGCGTGCAGGGGGAGGCGCGCAAGCCGGCGTCCAGGGTGCACCGCGGCCAGGAGGTGACGGTGGAGATCCCCGCCCCGGAGCCGGCGGCCCTGCGCCCCGAGCCGATGCCCCTGGACGTGCGCTATGAGGACGCCGACCTGCTGGTGGTGAACAAGCCGCCGGGGCTCGTGGTCCACCCCGGGCCCGGGCACCCGGCGGGGACCCTGGTCAATGCCATCCTGGCCCGCGTCCCCGACCTGGCGGGGATCGGCGGCGTCCTCCGCCCGGGGGTCGTCCACCGGCTGGACAGAGACACCTCCGGCCTGCTGGTGGTGGCCAAGAACGAGGCGACGCTGCGCGCGCTGCAGGCGGCCATCAAGGCGCGGGCCGTGGTGCGCCGCTACCTGGCGCTGGTGCACGGCCGCCCGGTGCCGCAGGAGGGGACGATCGAGGCGCCCATCGCCCGCCATCCGCGGTACCGTCAGCGGATGGCGGTGGTGCCGGGAGGGCGGGCGGCGGTGACGCGCTACCGGGTGGTGGAGCAGTTTGCCGCGGCCGCCCTGGTGGAGGCGACGCTGCTCACCGGGCGTACGCATCAGCTCCGGGTGCACTTCGCCCACATCGGGCATCCCGTCGTCGGGGATCGGGTCTACGGGCGGCGGCGCGAGACCTGGGGGATGAGCCGCCAGGCGCTGCACGCCTGCTCCCTGACCTTTGCGCACCCGCGGACGGGCGTTCGGGTGGAGGTGACGGCGCCGCTGCCCGAGGACATGGCGGCGGCAGTGGACCGCCTGCACGGCGACGGGCAGCGGAGGTCGGATTGACCCTTCAGGCGGCTCCCGAGGCCCCGGGCACCAGAAGTTCTCGCAGCGACTGGCGCGCCATGTGGGCCATGTCCATGGCCTCCAGACAGGTTTGCTCCACATAGGCCAGCCGGCGGTGCTCGTCCCGGGAGAGCAGGAGGCGTCCGCGCACCGCGGCCATCCTCAGGCCCAGCGGTGCGTCGTTGAGGAGGATTACATCAACGGGCAGACCTGCTGCCTCCTCCAGAGCCGCAGCGAGGTCGAGCTGGAAGGCCAGCAGGTCGGCGGCCGCAGCCGCGCCCGGGTCGAGGAGCACCGCTACATCGACGTCTTCAAACGCCCTTCCCTCGGCGAAGGATCCTACCAGGTACGCGAAGATAGCGGATTCGACCTCTCCGAGTCGCCCGGCAAGGCGCTGCGCCACCTGCTGGCGGTCCGCCTCGGCGAGTTCGTGCCGGCGCACGGTCTCCCCGTGCGCAGGATTCCCGTCGGTTCGGGACGGTCGCCTGGCTTCCGGCCGATTCATGATTGTTTCTCCTCGGCCTCGATGTACGCGCTGACCGACCGCAGGAAGTCGTCGAGATCTCCCAGGCCCTCGCGGATGATCCTGTGAAGCCGCCGGTCATCCACGCGCCCGTAGCCGTGGACCAGCAGGTTCCGCAGCCGGGCCATGGCCGCGAGACGAGCGGCCAGAGCGGCCTCAACGATGCCAAGCGTCCCAAGGAGCTCGAAGCAGCCCGGATAGCTGTCCGGCGCACGGCCGCGGCGCGCGCACAGGTGAGTGCAGATGGCGGCCGCCGCCTCCACCAGCACGATCAGGCTGTATCGGGCCGCCCTGGCCTTCTCAGGGTCCGCGGAGAATGCTTCTGGTGGAATCCCGGGCATAGGCACGCAGGAACGCCAGCTCGCCTCGGATGTCGGCGGCGCGGCTGCGGATCAGCTCTCTGTTGACTGGCACCGAAGGCAACGTGGGTCCCCAGCCTCAGATGCCGGTGAAGCGCACCCCGATGGCCCGGCGGCGGTAGCGCTGGTTGAGCCCGATGACCAGGGCGGCCAGGCGTTCCAGGGTGGCCGCCTGCGCAAGGGCTCCTGCGTCCAGCGCGCGGGTCCCCAGGTACGCCACCAGCGCGGCCGCCACAGCCTTGGCCTCTTCATCGTCGCCGCAGATGAGGACATCCCCCTCCAGCGGCTCACTGACCCGCCGCACCACGGCCTGCGAGACCGTGTGCAACGCAGCCACCACACGCGCCTCGGGCAGCAGCGCCTGCGCCTGTGCGGCCGCCGATCCGGAGGGGATCTCCTCCAGCAGCGGCGGAGCGTACTGCCGCAGGGGCACCGTGGTGTCCACCACGACCTTGCCCGCCACCGCCGGCCGCACATCGGCCAGGATGGCCCGCTGCGCGGTGAAGGGGATGGTCAGGACGACGATCTCCGCGGAGGCGGCCGCCTCCCTGTTCAGGGCGCCGCTGACGGCGCCGTCTGTGCCGTCGCCTGCCAGCGCCCGCGCCTCCTGCGCTGCTGCCGCCGCCTTCGCGGCCTGGCGCGAGCCGATGATCACGCGCCGCCCGGCCCGCGCCCAGCGCGCCGCCAGCCCCAGCCCCAGGTGCCCGGTGCCCCCGATGATGGCGATGCTCATGCCTCTGGCCCTTTCCGCCGGCCCGTGGCAGCCGCAGGCTGCGGCAGCCGCGGGGCGACCATGAGGGTCTGCTCCTCCCGGTAGGTCACCATCCCTGGTTTCGCTCCTTTCGGTTTGCGCACGTGGCGCCTCCAGGTGACGTCGACCGGCACGCTGGCGGCGCCGCGCCCCTGGCTGAAGTACGCCGCCACAGCGGCGGCCGTCTCCACGTCGGCCGGGCTGGGGGTCCGCCCCTCGGTCTTGAGGACCACGTGCGCGCCGGGCATCCCACGCGCGTGCAGCCACAGGTCGCCGGGCCCAGCCAGGGTAAAGGTGACGTGGTCGTTCTCCCGGCCGCTGCGCCCCACCAGGATGCGCAGCCCCGCGGCGGTGGTGAAGGTCCGCGGCGCCGCCGCGGCCGCGGAGCGCTTCCGTCGGCCGGCGCGGCCCCGCAGGACGCCTGCATCCTCCAGTTCGCCCACAAGCGTTCGGACTTCCTCCTGGGTCGCGGCCAGCTCGGCGAGGGTACGCATCTGCTCCAGGTAGGCGCGCTCCTGGCGCAGGGCTGCCAGCCGGTCCGGCAGGACCCGCCGGCTGGCGGCGGCCCTGGCGTGCCGCCTGAAGTAGGCCTGCGCGTTGGCGACGGGGCTGCGCTGCGGGTCGAGCGGGACCGTGACCGGCGCGCCGTCGAAGTCGGGGACGGTGACCGCGGCGGCGCCGGGCGGGACGGTCGAGGCGTAGGCCAGCAGGAGCTGGCCGAAACGGCGCCAGCGGT
>JBBIIQ010000129.1:0-5728 GCA_037446405.1 Armatimonadota bacterium
CGGGCTGACCGGCCTCCTGCGGCTCGTCGACTGGCTGGCCCTGCGCTCTCCCCTGATCGAGCCCCTGGCGCGCGCCTGGCAGCGCCAGCCGGCGCTGGCCAGCGCCTTCCTCGGCGTGATCGGCGGTGGAGCGCCGCCCCGCATGGTCCTCCGCCCCGCGTACGCCGCGCGCCTGCTGCTGGCATGCGTCTCGAGAGCGTGATCGACATCGCCGCCCCCTGGGAGCGGGTCTTCGCCCTGGCCGCGGACATCGAGCGCTGGCCGGAGCGGCTGCCCCACTACCGCCGGGTGCGCGTCCTGCAGCGGCAGGGGCGGCGAACAGCGGCCGAGATGGCGGCGCGCCGCGGCCGCATCCCCGTGCGCTGGCTGTCCCTGCAGGAGGTCAGGCCGGAGGAGCGGCGCATCCTCTTCACCCACACCGGCGGTCCGACGCGGGGGATGGCGGTGGAGTGGGCCTTCACTCCTTCTCCCGCCGGGGTGCGCGTGGTCATCGTCCACGACCTGCCCTGGCGCCCGCCGCTTGCCTGGATCGGGGAGGCGATCGTCGGCCGCCTGTTCATCGCCCCCATCGCCGCCAGGACGCTGGGCCGGGTGAAGGCGCTGGTGGAGGCGGGGGGCACCGGCTGATGCAGCGGCGGCGCGTGGTGGTCACGGGGATCGGCGCCATCACCCCCATGGGGCACGGCAGCCGCGGCCTGCTGGAAGGGATGCGGCGGGGCCGGTCGGGGGTGGGCCGGATCACCCGCTTCGACGCCTCGGGCTTCGCCTCTCAGGTCGCCGCCGAGGTCTCCGGCTTCGACCCCCTGCAGTACATGGACGCCAGGCGCGCCCGCCGCCTGGACCGCTTCGCCCAGTTCGCCGTCGCCGCCGCGCGCCAGGCGGTGGAGGACGCGCAGCTGCGCCTGGAGGACGAGGACCGCAACCGCGTGGGGGTGTTCATCGGCGCCGCCCTGGGTGGGGGCGCCTTCGCCGAGGAGCAACACGAGGTCTACCTGCGGGAAGGCTTGCGGCGGATCAAGCCCACCCTGGCGCTGGCCGTCTTCTCCGGCGCGGCCTCCTGCAACATCGCCATCGAGTTCAACATCACCGGGCCCACCAGCGCCAACTCCGACTCCTGCACCTCCGCGGCCATCGCCATCGGGGAGGCCCTGCGCGCCATCCGCGCCGGGGACGCGGACGTCTTCCTGGCCGGCGGCGTGGAGTGCCCGCTGGCGCCGCTGATCTTCGGCGCCTTCGACGTCATCCGGGCCATGTCCACGCGCAACGACGCGCCGCAGGCCGCCTGCCGCCCCTTCGACCGCCGCCGCGACGGCTTCGTCATGGGCGAGGGCGCCGCCATCCTGGTGCTGGAGGAGTACGGCCGCGCCGTGCGCCGCAACGCCCCGCTCTACGGCGAGCTCCTGGGCTACGGCACCAGCAACGACGCCTACCACATGACCGCGCCGCTGCCCTCCGGGCAGCAGGCGGCGCGGGCGATGCGGCAGGCGCTGGCGGACGCGGGGCTGGCCGCGGAGCAGATCGGCTACATCAACGCCCACGCCTCCAGCACGCCGCTCAACGACGCGGTGGAGACGGCGGCGATCAAGCTGGCCCTGGGCGAGCACGCCTACCGCGTGCCGGTCAGCGGCACCAAGCCCATGCACGGCCACGCCCTGGGGGCCTCCGGGGCCATCGAGGCGGCGTTGTGCCTGCTGGCGCTGCGGCACGACTACCTGCCGCCGACGCTCAACCTGGACGAGCCGGACCCGCAGTGCGACCTGGACTACATCCCGCAGGTCGGCCGTGCGGCCCGCGTGGACTACGTCCTGAGCAACTCCTTCGGCTTCGGGGGGATCAACGCCGTGCTGGCCTTCGGCCGGGTGGCCTAGAGGCGGCCGAGCTGCGGCGCGGCCAGCCCCAGCAGCAGGGCGACGGCCATGACCACGACGCCGCCCAGGGCCAGGGACCAGGACAGTCCCACCCATTCGGCCAGGGCGCCGGCCGGCAGCGTCCCCAGGGCCATCATCCCGAAGGCCACAGTGCCGAACAGCCCCATGGCCCGTCCCCGCTGCCCGGGGGCCACCGTGGTCTGCATCAGCGTGTTGGCCGTGGCCATGGCGACGGACTGCCCCAGGCCCACCGCCACCAGCAGCAGGACGGAGAGGGGAAACGAGGTGGACAGCCCAAACAGCGTGACCATGGCGCCCATGGCGAAAGCCGCCCCCAGGAGGATGCGGCCGTGCGCCACCCGCCCCGCGCTCCACCCGGCGACGAAGACGGCGAGAAAGGTCCCCGCACCCGGCGCCGCCTGCAGCAGGCCCAGGCCTTCCGGACCCACCCGCAGCACCTCGCGGGCCACCGCCGGCATCAGGCGGATGTAGGGGCGGCCGAAGAAGCTGAGCACGGCCACGATGCCCAGGAGGGTGAAGACGACGCGGTTCCGCAGGAGCAGCTGCAGCCCCTCGCGGATGTCCTCACCCAGGGAGACCCGCCCGGCGGGCGGGGCCTGCGGCAGCCGCATCACCAGCAGCGCCCAGAGCACGGCCAGGTAGGTGACGGCGTTGACCAGGAAGGCGCCGTGCGTCCCCACCAGGCTGATGACCACGCCGGCCAGGGCCGGGCCGAAGACGCTGGACCCGTTGAACGCCAGGGAGTTCAGGGTCACCGCCTGCAGCACCTCCCCGTCGTCCACCAGCGACGGGGTGAGCGACTGGCGGGCCGGCATGTCGAAGGACATCACCAGCGAGTTGAAGGCGGCGATGAGCAGCAGGTGCCAGACCTGGACGAGACCCAGCCAGGTGAGCACCCCGAGCCCGGCGCTGGAGAGCATGGCCACCACGTTGGTCACCTGCAGGACCTGCCGCCGGTCCGCGCGGTCGGCGAGGACCCCGCCGAGGAAGGCGAACAGGAGGCGGGGTACGGCCTGCACCAGACCCAGCAGGCCCAGGTAGACCGGCGCGCGGGTGAGCTGGTCCATCAGGTAGCCGAGGGCGGTGAATTGCATCCACCCGCCGGCGTTGCTGATGACCAGCCCCGTCCAGAGGAGGCGAAAGTTGCGGTGCCTCAGCGGCGCGAAGGGCGCGGGGCGCGCAGCCGCGGAGACAGCCGTCGGGTCGGAAACCATGCCTCTCATCGTCGACGGGCCAGCACCCGGGCAGGAGGCGGCCGCCGGCCGGGCGCGACGGGGCGTGACGGTCTTATAATAAGGGGTGCGGGCGGTCTGCGGGAGGCTGCCGGCTCAGGCCATGTGACATGAGGAGGTGATGGCACATGGTATGGGCGAACGTGGTCAATGCACTGGTTGGGATCTGGTTCATTCTGGCGCCGTTCATCCTGAAGTACAGTGACCACGCCGGGGCGCTGTGGACGAGCATCATCGGGGGCGCCATCCTCCTGGTGCTCGCCGGGTGGGCCGTCCTCAGCGAGGAGGCGCGCAAGCAGCGGTGGATCCAGTACGTCAACGGCCTGGTGGGGATCTGGTTCGTGATCTTCCCCTTCGTCTTCGCCCTGACCGCCAGGCCCAACGTCTCCTGGACCTCCATCGTCGGCGGCCTCATCGCGCTGGTGCTCAGCGCCTGGCTGGCCTTCAGCGTTCTGCCCAAGGAGGTCCGCGCCTAAGGGCAAGAGCCGATCCGGGCCGCAGCCTCCCGCGCCCGCAGCCCCCGCTGCGTGCCCCGCTTCGCGCGACGGGCGTCACTTTCGTCACTTTCGTACCCGGACTGGTCTCCTTCTCCACGTCGTGCTAGACTAACGCCCAGTTACCTCGGGCATGGGCTCGGCGAGGGGGTGGTAGGGATCTCTTCTGCGCTCGTCATCGGCACCGCCATCGGCATCGTCCTGCCCCTCACCGCCTACAGCCTGAAGGCCTTCGAGGTCCCGCGGCACCATGAGGGCGTCGCCGCCGTGGCCCTGATCTTGGCCTACCTGCTGCTGCTCTCGCCGCTGCTGGACCTGCTGGCCAGGTAGGAGGTCACTCCCAGGGGGAGGAGTAGCGCTCCTCCTTCCAGGGGTCGGCGTGGTTGTGGTAGCCGTTGCGCTCCCAGAAGCCGCGCCGGTCCCGGGCCAGCACCTCGAAACCGCGCACCCACTTGGCGCTCTTCCAGAAGTAGAGCCGGGGCACCACCAGCCGCAGCGGCCAGCCGTGCTCGGGGGTGAGGTCCGCTCCACCGGCGCGATGCGCCAGCAGCGCGTCATCGGCCAGGAGGTACTCCAGCGGCAGGTTGGTCTCGTACCCCTGCTCGGCGTGCACCATGACGAACCGGGCCTCGGGCCGGGGCTGCGCCCGCTGCAGCAGCAGCCTGGCCGGGACGCCCTCGAAGACCACGTCCAGCTTGCTCCACGAGGTCACACAGTGGACGTCGCAGCGCAGCGTCACCCTGGGCAGGGCCATGAACTCGTCGTAGGAGACGGCCAGCGGGCGCTCCACGAGACCGTAGACCCGGAAGTCCCAGGTGCGGGGATCGAAGCGGGGGACGCTGCCGTAGTGCAGCACCGGCCACTTCTCCGTGACGTACTGGCCGGGTGGGATGCGTCCCCGCCCCTCGTTCCGCCTGGTCGCGTCACGCATCTCAGGCCCCAGCAGCGGGGCGAGGACGGAGCATGCGGGGAGGCTCGCCGCGCACGTTGAAGGCGCTCATGGCCCGTTCGATCCCCTCCCGGACGAACATCTCCACGGCCTCCGCCGCCCGCTCCACCGCCGCATCCACCAGCGCCGCCTCTGTCCGGTCGAACCTGCCGAGCACATAGTCGGCCGGGTCCACGCCCGCCGGCGGACGCCCGATGCCCAGGCGCAGGCGGGGGAAGCCCTGCTCGCCCAGGGCGTCGATGATAGAGCGCATTCCGTTGTGCCCGCCGTGGCCGCCCCCGGCGCGCAGGCGGATCTGCCCCAGGGGGAGGTCCAGGTCGTCGTAGACCACGAGGAGGTGCGGCAGCGGCACGCGGTGCCGACGGCGCAGGTCGGCAACGGCGGTCCCGCTGACGTTGACGTACGTCTGCGGCCGGGCCAGGAGCACGCGTACGCCGTCCAGCGTCAGCGCCCCCACGTCCGCCCAGCCCTCCTCTCGCAGCGTCACGCCGTGACGCCGGGCCAGGGCCTCGACGACGCGGGCGCCGACGTTGTGCCGGGTGACCCGGTAGCGCCGCCCCGGGTTGCCCAGTCCGACGATGAGCCGCATGGTCGCTCGCGGCGCGTCCGGCCGCGCAAGAGGCGGGGATGATCCGTCCGGCCCCGCGTCTCCTGACCGATCCGGATGCCCTCCGCCCTACGCGCCCTCGGCGGGAGGCTTCGCTGCGGGCTTCTCTGCGCTCTTCTCCCCCGGAGCGGCCTCGGGGACGGGCGCGACAGCAGCCTCCGCGGCAGCGGGCGCAGCCGGCGGCGCCTCCTCCACGCGCGGCGCCAGCACGGTGGCCACCACCTCCGCGGGCGGGGTACGCAGGGCCACCCCCTCGGGCATCTTCAGTTCGCCGGCGTGCACCGCCTGGCCGACGCGCAGCTCGCTCACGTCCACCTCGATGTGCTCGGGGATCTGGGTGGGCAGGCACTCCACCAGCACCTCCCGCAGGTGCTGGTCGAGCAGCCCGCCTTCGGTCACGCCCCTGGGCGTGCCCACCAGGAGCACAGGGACGTGTGCCTCCAGGGTCTCCTCCAGGGAGATGGCCTGGAAGTCCACGTGGATAACCTCGTGGCTGAAGATGTCCCGCTGCAGCTCCTTGACCATCACCAGTTGCCGGTCCGCCGCTCCGTCCACGT
>JBBIIQ010000130.1:0-5722 GCA_037446405.1 Armatimonadota bacterium
CCCGCATACACGCCCGCGTGACACGGGCGGCTTGCGTCCCTGGTGACAATGCGGCCCGGGGATACGCTGGTCCCCGCGGCAGTGTCTTCTGAGAGGGGGTGAGGTGATGGCGGTTGCGGCGCAGCGTCCCGGAGGCTTAGGTCCGCCCTTCGAGGTGACGGATCTCCCCAAACCGCCCAGCCCGCTGACGACACGGCGGCTGCTGGCCATCCTCGGTCCTTCTGTCATTGCGCTGGGCGGCACGATTGGCAGCGGGGAGTGGCTGATCGGGCCCTCCCTGTTCGTGAAGTGGGGGTTGGCGCTTCTGTGGATCACTACCGTCTCCTCCGTCCTCCAGACGTTTCTCAACATCGAATTCGCACGATACACCCTGTACACCGGCGAACCTGTGCCGGGGGGGTACATGCGCCTGGCGCCTGGGGGATGGTTCGGGGGGCGGCTGTACTCCATCGTGGGATTCCTGGAGCGAGGCCTGCCCGGGTGGGCGTTTGCCTCGGCTACTGCGCTGTCGGCGTTCTTCTTGGGCCGGATCCCCGGTGATGTGGATCGAAGTTTCGTTCTCACCGTCGGCTACGTGACATTCCTCTTGTGCGTGGTGCTGGTCTCCTTTGGTCGCCGGATCGAGCGCACGCTGGAGTGGGCCAACTGGATCATGATGGCCGTGGTCCTCGGCGGTCTCTTCATCATGGACCTGATTCTCGTGCCGGCCAGCGTGTGGGGTGAAGGACTCGCCGGCTTCTTCCGCTTTGGCTACGTCCCCAGAGGTGTCGATGTCCTGCTCCTCGGAGCGTTGGTCGGCTATTCGGCCTACGGCGGCTTTGGCAACAATGCGATCACCAATTGGTATCGGGATAAGGGCTACGCCATGGGGCAGAAGGTTGGCTATATCTCCGCGGTGGTGGGCGGCGCGAAGGTACGAGTCTCTCCGGCGGGGAAGGCCGCCGATCCGACGCCCGACAACCTTGATTCATGGAGGACCTGGTTCCGCATCCTCCATGCTGACCAGTGGTGGATCTTCTTCCTCGGAGCGATGCTGGGGATGTATCTGCCGGGGATCCTTTACCGCGGCGTCGTCCCCCTAGGGACCGACCTCCCACGCTGGGGGATCGCCTCGTACATCGGGGAGAAGCTCGGAGCCGGCATATGGGGCATCTACCTGGCCGCGTTCTTCGGATTCTGGATCCTTTTCACGACCCAGCTTTCCAACGTCGACCTGGTATCGCGGCAGATCACGGACATGCTGTGGAGCCGAGTGGAGAGCGTCCGCCGTTGGGCGCGCGAGGATATCCGCCGAGTGTACTACGCGATCCTTGTGCTCTTCGTGGTCTGGGGCGCGCTGTTTATCGGCTACCGATTCCCCCTCTTCCTCGTTTCGATCAGCGCCAACATCGCGAACTTCACCATGGCATTGTCCGCAGTGCTCACGATCATCCTCAACCGGAAGTTCCTCCCCAGGGAGTTTCGGCCGAGCGTCTGGCGAGAGCTCCTGCTCGTGGGCAACCTCCTGTTCTTCGGGTTCTTCTTCTTGTACTTCCTGGTCAACCTGCCCAGAATCCTGGGCGGGTAACAGCGACGGCGGGGGGACGCGTCCGCCCGTGGCGCGCACCCCCGCCGTGGCGCGCACCGTCGGCCTGACGCGCGCCGCTTGGAGCACTCTCGCCCCTACGGTCTCTTGGCGCGAACAGGGGTTGATGAGGATTAGGGCGGATTTGGACGCTAGCGCCTACTTCCCCTTGGTTCGTGGCGCCGCTGCACAATCGGGCCTGCGCCCGATGCCTGCAACCGGGGCAGTGCGTACGCTGGAGGGTGGTCGGGCGCTGCCATGGATCCCACACTGCTTCCGTTCTTCCGCCCGCGGGGGGTCGCGCTCGTGGGCGCGTCCCGCGACCCGGGCAAGCTCGGCCACGCGGTAGCGACCAACCTGGTGCACTGTGGCTACCTGGGCGCGGTGCACTTCGTCAATCCCCGGGGCGGCCGCCTCTTTGACCGTCCGGTCTATCCCCACCTGGCGACCGTCCCCGATCCCGTCGACTTGGCCGTCCTCATCGTCCCGGCGGCGGCGGTCCCCGACACGCTGCGCGCCTGCGCCGCCCGGGGCGTGCGCGCTGCCGTGGTACTCTCCGGGGGGTTCCGGGAGGTGGGACCGGAGGGCGAGGCGCTGGAGGAGGAGTGCCGCCGCCTGGCCCGCGAGCTCGGCGTCCGGCTGCTCGGCCCCAACTGCGTGGGCCTGATTGACACCCACCTCCCGCTGGACGTCACCTTCCTGCCGCCGCCCGGCCCCCTGCGGGGGGAGGTGGCCTTCATCTCCCATTCCGGAGCCATCTGCGCCGCGGTCACGGACTGGGCCAGCGGGCAGGGGTTCGGGCTCTCCCTGCTCATCAGTTTGGGCAATCAGGCCGACCTCACAGAGAGTGACGTGCTGGCCCCGGTGGCCGAGGATCCACACACACGCGTCCTCACCCTCTACCTGGAGGGGATAGGGCAGGGGCGGCGGTTCGTGGAGGAGGCCGCTGCCGTGGCGCGGCTCAAGCCCATCGTGGCGCTGAAGGTGGGGCGGTCGGCCGGCGGGCGGCGCGCCGCCGCCTCGCACACCGGTGCTCTGGCCGGAGAGGAGGCGGCCTACGACGCCGCATTCCGCCGTGCCGGGGTCCTCCGCGCCCAGACCAGCGAGGAGCTGTTCGACTGGTCGCGCGCCCTGGCGTGGTGCCCGCTGCCCGCGGGGCCTGCGGTGGCCGTGCTGACCAATGCCGGCGGGCCGGGCGTCATCGCCGCCGATGCGGTGGAGCGCAGCGGCCTCCACCTGGCCGAGCTGCGGGAGGAGACGCAGGCCGCGCTGCGGCAGATCCTCCCCCCGCTGGCCAGCGTGCGCAACCCGGTGGACATCCTGGCCTCGGCCTCCCCGGAGCAGTACGCCGCGAGCCTGCGCCTGCTGCTGGCCGACCCCGGCGTGCACAGCGTCCTGGTGATCCTCCCGCCGCCGCCCCGCGACCCGGCGGAGGCGGTGGTCGGGGCCATCGTCCCGGTGGTCCGCGCCGCTGCCAAGCCCGTGGTGGTGGCGCTGATGGGCGAGACGCTCGTGCGCGTCGCGGGCGAGCGCCTGCGCGCCGCGCATGTCCCGGACTACCGCTCCCCGGAGCGCGCAGCGGCCGCGCTGGCCGTCCTGTGGCGGCGGGCGGAGATGCTTGCCCGTCCTCCATCCGCCCCAGCGCGCTTTCCCGATGTCGACCGGGGAGAGGTGCGCCGTCTGCTGACGGGGCTGTCTTCCGCCGCGGGAGAGGTCCTCCTCCCCGAACACGCCGCGCGGGTGCTGGCAGCCTACGGCATCCCGCACGCAGCGGCGGAGTTCGCGGCCTCTCCCGATAAGGCTGTGGAGGTGGCGCGGCGCATCGGCTTTCCCGTGGCCCTCAAGGTGGCCTCCCCGCAGATCGTCCACAAGTCCGAGGCGGGTGGCGTTCTGCTGGACCTGCCCGATGCCGCCGCTGTCGCCGCGGGGTTTGCCCGCGTGTTGGCCAGCGCGCGTCTGGCCGCGCCCCAGGCGCACGTCCTCGGCGTGCACGTGCAGCGCATGCTCCCTCCGGGGCAGGAGGTGGTGGTGGGGGCGGTGCGCGACCCGCAGTTCGGGCCCCTGGTCATGTTCGGCTCGGGCGGGGTGGAGGTGGAGGAGCTGCGGGACGTGGCCTTCGCCCTGGCGCCGCTCACGGAGGAGGACGCCGACTACCTGCTGCAGACTACCTGGGCGGGACGCAGGCTTCGCGGCTACCGCCACCTTCCCCCCGCGGACCGCGCCGCCGTGCGCGACGTCCTCCTGCGCCTGGCGCAGCTCGCCGACGAGGTTCCCGAGATCGCCGAGGTGGAGATCAATCCCCTGCGGGTCTTTCCGGCCGGGCAGGGCGCGGTGGCGGTGGACACGCGCGTGCGCCTGCAGGCGGCGGACGCCGCAGAGTTACGCCAGGCAGGCTGAGGAGGCGCAGTCGCGCCTCGCCCCCGGGCTGGCGGCACGGGACCCCAGGCTGGCGGCGGCGGGACCTCGGCCTGGCCGCGCGGACCTCACCCACGCCGCGCGGAGACCTCAGCCAGACCGCGCCAGCTCGCCGCGCACCGCCTCGACCACCGCCTGCCCCTCGGCGCTGTCCGTGACCAGGTCGATGGCCGCCGGCGAGGCGGCGCCCAGGCCGAGTTCCACCGCCCGGCGGATCTGCTCCTGCTGGAAGACGGCGCCGCGCGCCACCGGGCCGGCGGCGCCATGCAGCCGCAGGAGGGCGACGCCCACCGCGTCAATGGCCACCCGGTCGGTCCCGGCGAGGACGACGCGGGGACGGGCGAGCCTGCCCGACTCCGGGCCGCCGTCCACGAAGGCCTCAATCCCATCCAGGACCACCAGCGCCGGGGTGTAGAGGGTGTTCAGCTCCGCGATGAGCACCCGCTGCAGCGGCGAGGCGTGCAGCTCCCGCATGTAGTCGTAGCCGTCCGGGCCGGTGCGGGCCACCATGCCCACCGTGTTCTTCAGAGAGAGGGTGAACTGCCCGCCGAAGCGGTGCGTCTTCAGGCAGCAGGTCTGGACGATGGCGTCGGCCTGCTCCAGCAGGGCAGGGTAGAGGACGCCGCGCGCCCAGTGCCACCCCGGCCCCGAGCGCGGCAGCCAGGCGGACGGGGGCAGGCTGTCCAGGGCGACGAGGCGCACCCCCATCTCGCGGGCCATGGCCTCCAGGCCCTTCTCCTGCATCACCCGCGCCGTCTCCCCCATGCCGCTGCGGTCGGCGACCGTCATCTCCCGAGCCCCGGTGTTGCGGCAGACCTCGATCAGCGTGCGCAGAGTCTCCACATGCGTGGATCCGGGGAAGGGGTGGCTGCTGTTGAGGTTGGGCTTCAGCACCACGGAGCGCCCCTGCAGCCGGAGGGGGTCCAGGAGGCGCAGCGCCCGCAGCACACCGTCGCGGTGCTGCTCGGTGGCCACCAGGGCTACCCGTGCCCGGAGTGGAGCCCCCGTCACGGGCACCGCTCCGGGCAAGAAGGAGAGGCGAAAGGGCCACAGCCGCAGCGCTGCGACCCCGCCCACTGCGGCGGCAGCGCGCAGGAACCCCCGGCGGTCCAGACGCATGGCCCTCCTCTACCTTACGACGACCGTGCCGTACATCCCCTCAGCGGCGTGCACCACGCAGACGTAGACGTACCGGCCGGGCCGGGTGAAGGTCAGGCTGTAGCTCGTGGGCAGGTCCGGGGGGCCGCCGGGGGGATAGAGGATGCCGGAGTTGACGTAGCCGCTGCCGTCGACAGTCTTGTGTCCGGTCGGCGCCGCCACCTCGGGGTTGACCAGCAGGCTGGGCGGACCCTGTGGCTGGGGCTGGGGGAGGATGAACGCCGGCGGCTTCCCCGTGCCCCAGAACGTTACGGTGTGGATCTCGAAGGGATCGCGCATCACCCACTTCACCGTCGTGCCCACCGGGACCACCAGCGGCTGTCGGGAGAAGCGGAAGAGGGAGAAGCCGGCGCGGGCGTCGCCCACCATGGGCACCACCACCGTGCCCCCCTCGCGCTCCGTCTTCCACTGCGCCCAGGCCTTCTGCCCGGCGCCGATGGCGGCGGCCTGCTCTCGCTGCGCCTGCCGCGTCACCGTCGCCGGCGGCGTCGCGACGCGGTCCTTGACAACTACGGTGCCGGACAGGTGATGGTGTCACCCACCGCCACCTGGATGGTGCGCGGGAAGAAGGCGTTGGCGATCACG
>JBBIIQ010000131.1:0-5668 GCA_037446405.1 Armatimonadota bacterium
CGTTCACGTGCGGCTTCGTCCGCTCAAACCTCGGCTTGGCCATCTCCGTCCTCCACAATCCATCCCCCGCCGCATCCGCCGGAACACCGGCCCGGCGGGTGGACGGGGAAGAGGTCCCTCCGCTCAAAGAGGGTTAAGGGCGATGACCCTTAACCCTCCACCATCTGGAGCCCACGACCGGATTCGAACCGGTGACCTTGTCCTTACCAAGGACACGCTCTGCCGCCTGAGCTACGTGGGCGGTGATTCGGCGTGATTATACCACGCGGGGAACGCCTCTCCACAAGGCCTGCGCCCTGGCGCCCCCGACGCCTGCCGCCCGCCGTCGAGGAGGAAGCGGCGCGGCGAGGGCCAATTAGCCGGAACAGTGACCAGACGAGGGGCGTCACGATGGACTGGCTGTTCTACCTGCTTCTGGCTGCGGTAATCTGGTTTTTATTCCTCGCCGGCTGAGCGGCCCCTCTGCAGGAGGGGCCTCCGCGGCCTTGGGCAGGACGAAGACAAAGGTGCTGCCCGCGCCCGGTACGCTCTCCTCGAGGGCGACCGTCCCGTTCATGTGCTCGGCCAGCCGGCGGCAGATGTACAGCCCCAGCCCGCTGCCGCCGGTCTCCCGCCGCAGCCCCCGCCCCAGCTGGCTGAACCGCTCGAAGAGGCGGTGCCGCTCCTCCGGGCGGATGCCCGCCCCGCTGTCCCGCACGTAGGTGGCCACCGTCCCGTCCTCCACCTCGTGCCAGATCTCCACACCGCCGCGGGCCGTGAACTTGATGCCGTTGTCGATGAGGTTGATCAGGACCTGCAGCGCCTTCCCCGCGTCCATGAGCACGGGGGGCACCGCGGCCGGATCGGGCAGGTGGTAGGTCAGCGTCAGCCCCTTGCGCCGGGCGTCCGGCGCCAGAGTGGCCACGGCCTGCTCCACCAGCGCCGGGAGGTGGCCCCGGTCGATCTGCACGGTGATCCGTCCCTGCTCCACGCGCGCCGCGTCCAGGAAGTCGTTGACCATGCGGATGAGCCGGGCGGTGGCGGTGTGGATCTCCCCGAGGACGTGACGGGCCGTCTCCCCCATAGCGCCCACCGCCCCGTCCAGCAGCAGCTCCACATGGCCCTTGATCACGGTGAGGGGGGTGCGGATCTCGTGGGAGGCGATGTTGAAGAAATCCTCGCGCAGGCGCTCCATCTCCAGCTCCGGGGCCACGTCGCGCAGGCTGCAGATGACGCCCGCGGAGGGACCGGCGGCGTGAATGGGGGTGACGGTGAGGGCGTAGGGACGGGGGGCGGCATCGCCGCCGGCCTCCACCAGGACGCGGCTGCGGCTGGCCTCCCCTCGCTGCAGCGCCGCCGTCACGGGGTCGTCGCCCTCCCGGTAGGGGAGACCGTCTTGGCGGCGGATGGCCACCACCTCATGCAGCGGCCGGCCGATGACCGCCGCGGCGCCGCCGCCCAGGAGTTCCGCGGCCGCCCGGTTGCAGAACTGGATGCGCCCGTCTCCGTCCAGGACGATCAGCCCCTCCTCCAGGCTGGCGACAATGGTCTCCAGCTTCTCCTTCTCCCGCCGTAGCAGGGCGCGCTGCTCGGCCGCCCGCCGCGCCAGCAGGTAGGCGAAGACCGCCACGAAGAGCAGGCCGCTGCCGCGGAAGATGGTGAGGGTGAGGATCTCGCCGGCGGCCTCCCCGCGCCGCAGGTGCAGCCCCGCCTCCACCCCCACCACGGTCAGGGCCAGCACGGCGGGAGCGGTGATGGCCTGCGGCGGGAGGGCCCAGGCCGCCGCGAGGATGGGCAGGATGAGGAGGAAGATGAGCGGGGTGCGCACCCCGCCGGTGAGGTGGACGACCACCCCGGCGAGGAGCGCGTAGACCACCGTCCCCCAGAGGGTGCGCCGCTGCGGCCGGGGACCGGGCGGGAGGCGAAACCACACCAGGGTGAACAGGCTGGCCCCCAGCGCCAGCACGTACAGGGCCACGCGGTTCGCCGCGGCCGGCTGGACGTTCCCGGCCACGGTCACCAGGAGGATCACCGCCCAGACCACGCCCTCCGCCATCCGCTCGAACGAGGCCGCCGCCGGCCGCTCACTCCGCGTGCGGGCCTGCGCCACGGTGGCCCGTTCCAGCCAGGGGTGGGCCACCAGGAAGGCGGCCAGGGTCGGGTAGATGAAAAGTCCCGGCCACAGGCCCAGCAGCCGGACCAGGCGCACGGCGATGAGGGCCAGCGGCACGGCGGCCAGCACCCTGGCGGAGAGGCGCAAGGCCGGCCGGTGGGTGAAGAGGGATCCCAGGAGGGCCGCCGCCCCCAGCAGCATCAGGACTGCGGCAGGCCGGTGGGAGGTCAGAAGATCGTGGTAGATGGGTACACGAAAGACGGAGGGAGCCGTCAGGAGCAGGGTACCGGCGGTGGCCTCGAACAGGAGCACGCTGGCCAGCACACCGTCCACAGCGGGGCGGTCGTCGCGGCGCTCGCCGGGATGGCTCAGCCCGGCGAAGGCCAGGTTCACCACCCCCAGCGCGGCGTAGGCGGTGCCCCCAAGGACCATCCCGAGGGTGTAGGCCATCCGGGCCAGGTCCAGCAGGGGCAGGGTGACGACCAGAGTTCCCGCCACCCGCCACGGCCGCGGCAGCGCCGCCTGGGTCACGTACAGGATGAAGGCGCAAACACCGAAGACCACAAAGGCGGTGCCGTAGGCGGTGAGGATGGGAGGCGGGACCGGGGGCAGGCCCCACTGCCGAGGGATGGGCACGGCCAGCACCGCCGTCCCCAGGAGGATCTCCAGGATCCCGATGGCCAGCAGCAGCACCGACGGAGTGAATGCGGGCACGAGGATGCGCTCCGATGCAGGCCGGTATGCTATTTGGCCCGAATTATACCACACGCCGCGCGCGCTCCCGCTGACGCCCCTGGGAGCGTCCACCCCCGTCTGAGTTATGCCCGCCGCGCGCGCCCCCGCCGCCTCCCCCCCGGACCTGCTCATCGGCACCCGCGCTCCCCGGATCGTGGTCGTGGACGACGAGCCGTCCATCCTGGAGATGGTACGCCTGCGCCTGGAGTCCATGGGTGCCACCGTCATCCCCGTCCTCCAGGGCGCCGACGCCCTCCCCGTGGCCCGCGCCCAGAATCCGGACCTCATCCTGCTGGACATCATGATGCCCGACCTGGACGGCTTCGCCGTGATCCGGGCCCTCAAGGAGGAGGAAGCCACGCGACAGATCCCCGTGATCTTCATGACGGCGCGGGACGAGCTGGACAGCCGCGTGCTGGGGCTGGACCTGGGGGCGCACGACTACGTGACGAAGCCGTTCAACACCGTCGAGCTGCTGGCCCGCATCCGCGCCGCGCTGCGGGTGAAGGCGTTGCAGGACGAGCTGACGGAGAAAAACAAGATGCTGCAGCAGCTGGCCACCAGCGACCCCCTCACCGGGCTGCCCAACCGGCGCACCTTCGACGAGCAGGTCTTCACGGAGATGGAGCGGGCACGGCGGAACAACCAGCCGCTCTCCTGCCTGATCTTCGACATCGACGACTTCAAGGAGATCAACGACATCCACGGGCACCAGGCCGGCGACGAGGTGCTGCGGCAGATCGGCCGGGTGCTCATGGGGCGGAAGCGGCGCACCGACCTGGCGGCGCGCTACGGCGGCGAGGAATTCGTCTGGCTGCTGCCCGGGGCGAACCAGGCAGCAGCGGTGGAGCTGGGCAACTGGCTGCTGCGCACCATCGGCGAGCTGGAGGTGGTTACCACGCAGGTGCCCCTGCGGGTCACCGTCAGCGTCGGCGTCTCCACGTACGACCCCGAGGTGCACGGCGACGCCCCCACCGGCGCCCTGCTCCAGCACGCCGACGCCGCGCTGCTGGAGGCGAAACGGGCGGGGAAGGGCCGTGTGGTCTTCCGGGAGCTGAACGTCCTGCCCGAGCCGATGGCGGAAGAGCTGGGCGAGCCCGCCGGAGACCAGGCGGAGGCCCCCGGCCCCGGCCACACCTTCGGCGTGCCCTGAGCTCTCAGGACACCGCCTGGCCTTCCGGTCTCCGCCTCTCCGCTCCTCAGCGCCGCCGCCTCCGTCGCCGTGCCCGCTCGTGACCCGGGTGGGGTATACTGACGTTCACGTCACCGGCGGGGGCTCCCCTGCTGGCACCCTCCCGCAGCCGCGGAGGACCCACAGGAGAGGAGGAGGCGAAGATGGCGGATCTGCAGCGCTACATTCTGGAGGAATGGGCCGAAGAATACGCGCGAGGGACGATGGGCCGGCGGGAGTTCCTGCGCCGGGTGGCCCTGATGTCTGGAGGCGCCGCTCTGGCCCTCCCCATCCTGCAGACGCTGGGCGTCGCTGCCTCGGCGGAGGAGGTGGCCCAGGCGGCGGCAGCTCCTGCAGCGTCGGCCGCGCAGGCGCCTGGGGTGACCGTCCCTCCCGACGATCCGGCGATCGCCGTGCGCAACGTCACCTTCCCCTCCGGGAGCGTCCACGTGCAGGGGTACCTGGCCCTGCCGCGGGACGGTGGGCCGGTCCCCGGCGTACTGGTCATCCACGAGAACCGCGGCCTGCTGGAGCACTTCCGTGACGTGGCGCGCCGCCTGGCCAAGGCCGGATTCGCCGCCCTGGCGGTGGACCTGGCCTCACCCATCGGGGGGACGGCACGGTTCAGCGACCTGGCGCAGGTCACCGCGTACCTGGGGCAGACCCCTCCGGCGCAGCACCTGGCCCTGCTCAACGCGGGCGTGCGCTTTCTCCAGGAGCAGAGCGACGTGCGCCGCGACCGCGTTGGCGCCGTGGGCTACTGCTTCGGCGGAGGGATGGCCTGGCGGCTGGCCACGGCCAACGCCGACCTGCGGGCGGTCGTCCCCTACTACGGGCCGAACCCTCCGCTGGAGGAGGTGTCCCGGATCAGGGCCGCGGTGCTGGCCATCTACGGGGAGCTGGACACACGCATCAACGCCGGGATCCCGGCGATCCGCGAGGCCCTGCAGCGCGCCGGCATCGTGCACGAGATCGTCGTCTACCCGGGTGCCGGCCATGCCTTCTTCAACGATACGGGGGCAAACTACAATGCGCAGGCGGCACAGGAGGCCTGGCGGCGGACACTGACCTGGTTTGCCCGCCACCTGCAGGGAAGCTGAGCCCGGCTCGTGCCGTGGTGGGCGGGGTGGGGGTCGAACCCACACGGCGCGTCGGCGCCAGCGGATTTTAAGTCCGCCTCGTCTGCCTGTTCCGACACCCGCCCGCCAACCGGCCCACCGATAGAGAAGACGATGGAGGCGGCGCCCGGATTCGAACCGGGGAATCGGGGTTTTGCAGACCCCTGCCTTGCCTCTTGGCTACGCCGCCTCGCGTCCGGAGAGTGCGGCGCCGTGCACCGCCCCCCTCGCGAGAAGATGGTACGCCACGGTCTTTTCAGGTGTCAACCAGCGGACCCGGCCGCCCGGCCGCCTCCACCCATCCAGCCCGGCCATCCGGTCACGGTCCGCGCCTGACGGAGCCGGCGCCCGCGAAGGGGCACCCGGCAGGCCCTCCCGTACACCGGACCGAAAAGGTCCACGATGCGCACCGTCCTGCAGGTCCTCATCGCCATCTTTCTGGGAATCCTCCTCGCCATCGCCATCAGGCCTCTGATCGGCCCGCTGGCACCGCCCCCGGGCCCGGGGGGGGGGGGGGGGGGGGGGGGGGGGGGGGGGGGGGGGGGGGGGGGG
>JBBIIQ010000132.1:0-5617 GCA_037446405.1 Armatimonadota bacterium
CGGGGCGGCGGCCCTGTCCCGCCTGCCGCGAACAGTGGGCCGCGGAGGAGCGGTACGTGGCGGCCATGGTGCGGGCGGCGGCGGATGCGGACTTCCGCGCTCGCTACGAGAGCAGCCTGGGTCTGTGCCTGCGGCACCTGGCGGCCGTCGTGGCGCAGACAGCCGACGCCGCCGGCCTGGAGTGGTTGCTGCACGCGGAACGCCGGCTGATCGAGCGGCTGAGCCACGAACTGTCCGAGTTCTGGCGGAAACACGACTACCGGTTTCACCACGAGCCGATGGGAGAGGAAGGGACCTCCTGGCAGCGCGTGCTGCACAAGGTGGCCGGCGCCCCCGGGATTGTCTGGCGGTGAGGAATTGCCAAGCGTGGGCCCGGGGACGCGTCAGGGCGGCGCTCATAGTCTCAACGGTCATCGACCTGGGTACCCCCGCCCGGCTGCGCCTGATACGCTGAAGCCATGAGAGGGATGGTGTCGTGACGGAGACCTCCCGTCCTGCGGCAGCGGAGGGCGCTGTCTCCCCTTCGCCGCGCCTCCGCCTCCTGGGCGGCAACGTCCTTGTCGCCGGCCTGGTCAGCTTCTTCACCGACATCTCCTCGGAGATGATCGTCCCGGTCCTGCCGCTGTTCCTCGCGGTGACGCTGCGGGCGCCGGTAGCCGCCGTCGGGCTGATCGAGGGGATCGCGGAGAGCACCGCCAGCATCCTGCGCGTCTTCTCCGGATGGCTCTCCGACCGCGCCGGTCGGCGCAAGCCGCTGGTCGTCGCCGGGTACACGCTCTCCAACCTGACCAAGCCGCTCCTGGCGGTGGCCGGGACCTGGCCGCACGTGCTGGCGATTCGGTTTGTGGACCGGCTGGGCAAGGGTGTGCGCACCGCACCACGCGACGCCCTCATCGCCGATTCCGTGGTGGCGGAGCGCCGCGGGCTGGCTTTCGGGTTCCACCGGGCCATGGACACCGCCGGTGCCGCGGTGGGGCCCCTGCTGGCCTTCGCCGTGCTGGCGCTGGCAGCGGAGAACTACCGGGCGGTCTTCTGGACCGCCGCCGTCCCCGGCGCCGTGGCCATCCTGGCCAGCGCGCTCTTCCTGCGCGACGTGGGCCGGCCCGCCGCCCCTGCGCGCCCGCCCCGCCTCTCCTTCGCCGGGCTGGGACGTCCCTTCGCGTATTTCACGCTGGCGGCCACGATCTTTGCCCTGGGGAACTCCTCCGACGCCTTTCTCATCCTGCGGGCCCGCAACCTGGGCCTGTCGCCTGCGGCGATCCCGCTGGTCTACTTCGCCTTCAACATGGTCTACGCGCTGCTGTCCACGCCGGCGGGGGCGCTCTCCGACCGGATGGGCCGGCGGCGCATGCTGGTCGTGGGGTACGCTGTCTTCGCCGTCGTCTACTTCGGCTTCGCCCTCCTCCGCGCTCCGGCGGCCCGCTGGGCGGTCCCGGCGCTCTTCCTGGTCTACGGGGCGTACTACGCGCTGACGGAGGGGGCGCAGCGGGCCCTTGTCGTGGACCTGGTCCCGGCCCCGCTGCGGGCCACCGCGCTGGGGACCTTCGCCACGGCCACGGGGCTTGCGCTGCTGCCGGCCAGCCTCATCGCCGGGCGGCTGTGGGATTCCCTCGGTGCGTCCGCTCCCTTCTTCTACGGCGGCACCACAGCCACGGCCGCTCTCCTGCTTCTGCTGGCCTTCCGCGACCGGCCTCCCCACTGAGCGGCCCGGAGCATCGGGCGAAGATCCGATGCGCCTTCCTCCGTCCCGCTGTCAGAATGGACCGGGTGTACGGGGACTGTGGGTACGCCTCCCGTCGAATCCCGCTGGGCTGAACCGGGCCGCCGGCCCGGTGGCGGAAGCCACCGGGTCACGGTGAAGGATGAAAGCTTCGTCATCACGGCCTGGAACGGTGAGGAGGCGATCTTCACGTACGACCGGGCCGGTCGCCTCTTTGCCGCCTGGGTCGGACAGCGGCTCTACCGTCGCGCCCTCGACGGGCGGATGATCGAGAAGCACACGGTCACCGTCGACGGCGTCCGCACCCCTCTGCGGAGGCCGCTGGACAGGGAGGAGGCCGCGGCCTTCCTCGACCGGGCGGCGCAGGTCGCGGCCGCTGCCGTCCAGGCCCTGGGACGGGGAGAGGCGGAGCTGCTCTGGACCGCTCGTGCCCGCCCCTCGGCGGTGGAGGCGACGCGGTTGGTTGCCGCCGCGGCGGCTTTTGACAGCACGGCCGCGCGGCTGGACGCGGCCCGCTTCCTGCAGGTCTACCGCCCCGTGGGCATCCTCCCGCCCGATCAGTACCTGGCGCTGGTCCTGCAGGTCACGGAAGGGTGCCACTGGAACCGCTGCGCCTTCTGCACCTTCTACCGCGACGTCCCCTTTCGCGTGAAACCCCTCCCGGAGTTCGCGGCGCACGTGGAGGCGGTGGGGCGGTTTCTCGCCGAGGGCATGAGCCTGCGCCGCGGCATCTTCCTGGGCGAGGCCAACGCCTTGCTGCTGCCGCCGGACGACCTGCTGGCCCGGTTGCAGGTGGTCGCGGAGTGGTCCGCGCGCATGGAGCGCGAGCCCGGACCGGTCGGCGCCTTCCTCGATGTCTTCACCGGGAAGCGCCGCACGGTGGACGACTTCACCCTGCTGCGCGCCGCCGGGCTGCGCCGCGTCTACCTGGGGGTGGAGAGCGGGGACGACGACCTGCTGCGATTCCTGAACAAGCCGCAGCAGGCGGCGGATGCGGCCGCGCTGGTGCAGACCCTGAAGGCGGCGGGGCTCTCGGTGGGGGTCATCGTCCTTGCGGGAGTCGGGGGGAGGGAGTTCGCCCGGAGGCACGTGGCCCGCACCCTCGGCCTGCTCAACGCCCTGCCCCTGGGCCCGGGGGACCTGATCTACCTCTCCGCCTTCCGGCAACGTCCCGCCGGTGACGGGGCCGCTCCCGGGCGGGACCTGCGGCCGCTCTCCGACGCCGAGACGCGGGCCCAGCTCCGGGCGCTGCAATCCGGCCTGCGCTTCCCTCCGGGCGGCGGGCCGCGGGTGGCCCGCTACGACATCGAGGAGTTTATCTATTAGGGTTGCGGCCCTCGGGGTGGCGGCCGCACTTCCCTTGACCGCGGCACCGGCGGCAGATAAAGGCGAAGCGAGCCCTCTCTCGGATCGTCAACCGAGCCGCCTTCGGAAAGACCCCAATCGTGTTGACGTCCCGCGGCCGGCCCAAGGCTGTGCTGATCGGTCACGAGGAGTACCTGAAGCTGTCGGCCGGCTCAGGACAGCGGCTCGTGCGTCTGGGCGGGCGCTGGAGCATGGTACCGCAGGTCTCTGCACGGGAGCTGCGAGAGCTCCGGGCGCAGCTGTGGGGCAAGATGCTGCGCCGGTAGAGCCCGGTGTACACCACCGACACGCACGCCCTGCTCTGGCACCTGCAGTCCGGGGGACCCCGGCGGGCGGGGCGGCGGACGGGGCGCCTCAGCCCCCGCGTCAGGCGGATCTTCGCAGCCGCCGACGCTGGAGAGGACGTCATCCTGATCCCCAGCATCGTCCTCGTGGAGCTCGTCGTCTTGAGCGAGCGAGGCGCGATCCCCACGGCCCTCGTCGATCGGCTCCTGACCGATCTTGGCGCCGCACCGGAAAACTATCGGGTGGTGCCGCTTGACCTGGACGTGGTCAATCACCTACGGGAGATTCCGGCAGCATCAGTCCCGGAGATGCCCGATCGGGTCATCGCGGCGACGGCCAGAGCCACCCGGACCCGTCTGATCTCACGCGACGAGCGCCTGGCCTCTGCCGCCGGCGTGGCTGTGGTCTGGTGACGCCCCTCACCGGCGGGAAGCGCCCTAACGAGCCCACAGTGGCGGCTTCATCACCATCAGCCACAGAATCAGCAGGACCAGCGCTGCGGCCAGGCCGCTGATGTGGTTGATCCTCCGGCGCAGCCGCGCGTATTCCGCGGCCTGTGGACCCTGCCCCTGCAGGACCCGGCTCTGCCGTCGGGTCAGCGGCGTCAGTACCCCCAGGCCCAGCACGGCGGCCAGGAGGAACAGCAGCAGGGCGCTGAGCAGCCATGGGGCGGCCAGGGGCACCGGGCCGATCCAGACCAGCAGCAGGCCCGTCACCAGGACCACAGCATAGGCGGGGTTGGCAATACTCCGGTCCAAGGCCCGCACGCTCTCCCGGACGTGGGCAAGGTGCGCCGGCTCACGGTGGGCACGCGCCAGGAGCAGGCCGTAGGTGGCGTTTGTGCCCACAGCGACCATCGCCGCCAGCACGTGCAGGAACTTGAGGAGCAGGTACAGGGTCATCGCTCTCCTCCCCTTGCGACAGGCTCATCGCTTTCCTCCCCTTGCGACAGGCTCATGAAGGATGGACCATAGACGACGTGCGCACGCTGATCGCCCGGCTCGCCGCCCTCCCCGGCATGACGCCGGCAGTGCCGTTTATGGCCACCTCCGTCCTCCTCCTGCCCGTGGCCGGCGCGGGGCTGGCGGCGGTCTCTCCTCAGGTGGCCGCCGGGGCATTCCGCACCTATCCCGTCCTGGCAGTCAACCACCTGTTCACCCTGGGCTGGGGGACGCTGCTGGCGATGGGGTCGATCCACCAGATGTTCCCAGCGATGATCGGGGTGCCGCGGCGGCCCGGTCGCGGCGCGCTCATCCAGTATGGCCTCAGCCTTGCGGGGACGGCAATGCTGGTCGGCGGATTGCTCCTGCGGCGCGCCTCCTGGGTCGTCGCCGGCGGCCTGGTGGCCTGGATCGGCATCGTCTATTTCCTCTGGCTGACCGCGCGCACCGCCCCGCAGCGCCGCCGCTGGACGCCGGAGGTGAGCGGCGTGATCCTGGCGCTGGGGTACCTGCTGCTGGCTGCGACCTGGGGCCTGCTGGCGGCGCTCAACTGGAGGTGGCCGTTCTGGCGGGGCCTGCTGGGAGATGCCGGGGTGGGCGTGCACGCGGCGCTGGGCCTGGGGGGATGGTTCGTCCAGCTCGTGGTCAGCGTCTCGGCCTACCTCCTGCCGCGGTTCGTCGGGCTGCACCGGGTGGAGGCAAGGGCGGATGCGGGGAGCGGGGAGGCGGGTGCCGGCGCCGCCCGGGGGATTCCGCTCCCGCCGATCCTGCTCCTCCTCAACGCCGGGGTGCTCCTCCTGGTGGCGGCGGCCCTGGCGGGAGCGCCGCTGCTGGCGAGAGGGGGCGCCGCGCTGCTGGCCGCCTCGGGGCTGCTCTATGCGGGGAGCCTGCTGCGGGTCCTGCGCGCCCGGCGGCAGACCAGGCCCGACCTGACCATCCACCACTGGTGGGCGATCCTGGGGCAGACGGTCCTGCTGTCCGTCCTTGCCGCGGTCTGGGCCGGAGGTGGACTGGCCGGGCAAGGACGCCGTGTGGTCGCCACTGCCGTGGTGCTGCTGCTGGCGGGCTGGCTCAGCCTGGCCATCATGGGGCAGCTTTACAAAGTCACGCCGTTCCTCATGTGGTACTACCGGTTTGCGCTGGGCATCCCCGCCGCGGAGGTGCCCCGGCTGGCGGCGCCATACTATCCTGCGGCCGGTGTGCCCGCCTTCTCCCTCAGCCTCTCGGGGAGCCTGCTGCTGGCAGGCGGAGTCCTCTTCGCGCTCCCCGCCCAGGCCAGCGCGGCGAGCCAGGTTTGCCTGGGCGG
>JBBIIQ010000133.1:0-361 GCA_037446405.1 Armatimonadota bacterium
AGCTGATTGGCGTCCTGGGGGACACCGGGCGCGTGGCGATCATCAGGATCGGCGGCCAGGTCTACATCGTCGCCCAGGGGGAGATGATTCAAAACACCATCCGCGTCGAGCTGGTGGACGCCAGGGAAGGTCTGGTCGTCCTGGTGGAGGACGGCCAGCGCTTCGAAGTGCGATTCGGGTAGTGCAGAGGAGGAGCAGACAGCCCATGTGGCGGACCGGTCTTCTCAGCAGGCGCCTTCGCATCCCGCTCACTCTGATCCTGGCCCTGGCCACGGGCCTTCCCCTGTGGCCCGCCGCCGCCGCCCCCGCCGTGCGCGTCACGGCCATCTTTACCGGCGTTACCGTCGCCGTCCAGACCCTC
>JBBIIQ010000133.1:371-5612 GCA_037446405.1 Armatimonadota bacterium
CGGCCATCGGTGTGAAGATCTTCCCCGGCGTGGTCCAGGTGGTCATCGGCGGCTCCGGTCCGCTGCGCTTCCGCGCTTCGACGATGCCTAATCCCTTCCGTGTGCTCATCGACCTCCCCGGAGCCCGCCTGGCAGAAGACGTGCCCGCGGTGCTGCCTGTGGCGCAGCCACCCGTGCTGCGCGTGCGTGCCGCGCAGTTCCAGCGGGACATGGTGCGCGTGGTCATCGACCTGGCGGCGCCCACCGCCTACGAGGTGAGCGCGGTGGCCCCCTCGGTGCTCGCGGCGCGCCTGATGGTCCCGCTGCCGGCGGCGAAGCCAAAGCCACCTGCGGTGGCCGCCGCCGCACCGCCCCCCGCCGCCGCGCCGCCCTCCGCGCCCGCCACCAGGGCGGGGAATGTGGTGGCCCAGGCCCCGTCTGGCGCCCCGGGGAGGATCACCGTCGACCTGCGCAACGCGGAGATCGCCGACGTCCTCAGCGCTCTGGCCAAGCTGTGCGGCTTCAACATCGTCACGGACGCCTCGGTCAAGGGCGCGATCACGGTGCGGCTGGTGGATGTGACCTGCGACGAGGCGCTGCGCTTCATCCTCGACGCCAACAACCTGGCGTTTCGCCGTGTGGGCAACAACCTGCTGGTGATGGCGGCGGAGAAGCTGGCCCCGCCCCCGGAGGTGCCGGAACCCGTCATCTACCCGCTGGGCTTCGCCGACGCGGAGAAGGTGCGGGCGGCCATCGCCGCCTCCGTGCCCGGGGTGCGCGTGGCCATCGACCAGCGCACCAATACCCTCATCGTCTTCGGCACCACGGCGCAACACGAGCAGGTGCAGAAGATCCTGGCGGCGCTGGACATCCAGATTCCGCAGGTGATGGTCGAGGTGCGGGTGGTGGACATCAGCACCGACGTCCTGCGGGACCTGGGGCTGGAGTGGGGTCTCACCGGGTACCAGGTGAACTTCACCGGCGTCACGGCCACAGGAGGCATCCCGGCCACGCTGACCATCAGTACCGCCGCACCGGTGGACCTCAGCGTGACGCTCACCGCCCTGGTCCGCGACCGGAAGGCCAGGGTCCTCTCCGCACCCCGGGTGGCGGTGATCGACGGCAACAAGGCCACGGTCAACCTGGGCGAGGAGATTCCGGTGCCGCAGCGCGACGCCAACGGCAACATCACCTTCACCTTCAAGCCGGTGGGGGTCAACCTGGAGATCACGCCCCGGGTCAACCGGGACGGCATCATCACCACCGTCGTCGCCCCCGAGGTCAGCTCCGTCCTGGCGCTGCTGTCCACGCCGGCGGGGCCGGTGCCGCAGATCGCCTCGCGCAAGGCCAACACCACCGTGCAGGTCAAGAGCGGGGAGTCCATCATCATCGCCGGGATGATCAGCGCCCAGGAGCGGGAGACCATCATCAAGGTGCCCTTGCTGGGCGACATCCCCGTCATCGGGTCGCTCTTCCGGCGGACGACGACCGAGCGGTCGGAGAGCGAGGTGATCTTCGTGATCACTCCCACACTCCTCCCGGTGGTCAAGTGAGGCCATGACGATGCGGCGGCTCCTGGCGGCCTGCGGCCTGTTCCTCCTGCTGCCAGCGGCGGCGGCGGCGCAGCCAGCGTTGCCGCCCTTCGACCAGAGCCGGATCTACGCGCGGGAGGCGGACTTCCAGCGGGCGATCCAGCCCTACCAGGCGGCGGTGGGGGCGGACGCGCGGAACGCGCGGGCGCACTTCTGGCTGGGGGTCGCCTACCTCTACGCCTACCGGCAGTTCCGCGCGGGGCTGGCGCCTTACGCCTCCGGCTACCTCCCGCGGGCCCTGAGCTCCCTGCGCCAGGCGGTGCAGCTGGACGAGAAGCTCCTCCCCGCCGTCCTGGCGCTGCACGATGCGCTGGTACTGGCCGGGCAGTACCGGGAGGCGGACGCGCTGGTCCGCGGCCTCCTGCCCCTGCACCGGCCGCCCGGAGCGACCTATACCCTTCCACCCGGATAGCGCTGCACGGACCGACGGCCACGGGCCGGGCGCGCCACGCCCGGCCCGCAGCGTTCCTGCGCTCCACCGGGCGCGGGCCCCGGTGATGGTGCCGGCGCTGGCTGGGGCGCTGGCCGCCATCCTGGCGACGCGGCCCGGAGGCGCCGCTCCGCCGCCACCGTTCGTTTCCCGGGTCGCTGCTTTCCGTCCCCGCAGCGTGGAGTGCCGCGTCACCGCCACCCTGCACGCCGACGGCACCACGGTGGAGCTGGCCCTCTGGGGGAAGCCGCCGGCGCTGTGGCGGATGGACGTCACGGGGGTCGATCCCGACCGACCGGCTCTGCGCCGCCTGCTCGGCCGGCGCATGCTCTTCAGCGGTGACCTCGTGCAGGTCAGCGACCCGGACGGCGGGGGAGCCGTGCAGGACGCGGCTCTCGATCCTGGCCTGCGCGCCGCCGCCGCGGCGCGCACGGGCTTTGCGCTGGCCGAATTCCTCTTCGTCGACGATCCGGCGGCCTACGAGCTGGTGGCCCTGGTGCCGCAGAGCGTGGAGGGGCGGGTGCTGATCCGCTACGACTTCCTCCTGCGCCGTCCCCCGCCCCTGGAGGCGGTCAGGGTGGGATACGCCTCCATCTGGGTGGACCCGCAGGGCGGCGGGCCCGTGCGCGTGCAGCTCTACGACCCGGCGCGCCGTGCGGTGGGGCTCATGGCGCTGGGGGCGCACCGCCGGGTCGCCCCCGGGGTGGCCCTGCCCATGACCATGGAGGTGTTCCTCGAGACCGGGGGCTTCACCACTGCCGCCCGTGCGCTCTACCAGCTCGAAGGCGGAATGGCGTACGTCCCCGCGCGCCTGGACACCTACCGCGGCCTCCACGCCTCGCTCTCCCTGGCCTACACCGGGTACCGGGTCAACCAGCGGATCGATCCGGGGCGGTTTCGGTGACGCCTGGATGGCGCGACGCGCGGGATGGCGCGCCCGCGCCGCCGTGCGCTATCATGGACGCTGTATGACTGAGGCACCTGCGGCTGTCCGTTCCCTGGCCCCGCGCCTGGAGCGGGTGCGCGCCCGTCTCGGGGAGGAGGAGCTGGACGCGCTGGTCCTGCTCAAGGCGGAGAACCGCCGCTACGTCTCCGGGTTCACCGGCTCGGCGGGGATCGCGGTGATCCTGCCGGAGCGCAGCCACCTGCTGGTGGACTTCCGCTACGTGGAGCAGGCGAAGGAGGAGGCGCCGGAGTTCTCCGCTGTGCGCGTGAGCAACCTGCTGGATGGGCTGGCGGCGTTCCTCCGGGAGGTGGGCGCGCGGCGCGTGGGGTTCGAGGCGGAGACGGTGACGGTGGCCCAGCACCGCCGCCTGCAGGAGCTGGCCGTGGAGGTGGAGTTCGTCCCGCTGCAGGGCCTGGACCGGATGCGCTGGCGCAAGGACGCCCGGGAGATCGCCTCCATCCGCCACGCCGCCCAGATCGCCGCGGTCGCCTTCGAAGGGATCCTGCCGCTCGTCCGCCCCGGGGTGGCGGAGCGGGACCTGGCCCTGGAGCTGGAGTACCGGATGCGCCGCCTCGGGGCCGACGGGGCGGCCTTCGACACCATCGTCGCCTCCGGCCCTCGCTCGGCACTGCCCCACGGCAGGGCTTCCGGCCGGGAGATCGCCCCGGGCGACCTGGTTACGATCGACTGGGGGGCCGTGGTGCAGGGGTACCATTCGGACAGCACGCGCACCATTGTCGCCGGTCGCGCCTCGGCGCAGCAGCGTCAGCTCTACCGTCTGGTCCGGGAGGCGCAGGAGGCCGTTCTGGCGGGGCTGCGGCCCGGGATGAGCGGCAGGGAGGCCGACGCCCTGGCCCGCCAGCGCATCGCCGCGGCCGGATACGGAGACCACTTCGGCCACGGGCTGGGCCACGGCGTAGGCCTGGCGGTGCACGAGGGGCCGACCCTCTCGCCGCGCGAGGAGGCCGTCCTGGAGCCGGAGGTGGTGGTGACGGTGGAACCGGGGATCTACCTGCCCGGTTGGGGCGGGGTGCGCGTGGAGGACCTGGTGGTGCTGCGGGAGGATGGGGCGGAGGTTCTCCCCGGCGCGCCCAGGGAGCTGCTGGAGGTCTAGGATGACGCGATGATCAGTGCTGGCGATTTCCGCCCGGGGATGGTGGTGGAGCTGGAGGGCGAACTGCACGCGGTGTTGGAGTTCCACCACATCAAGAAGGGCCGGGGCACCGCGGTGGTGCGGGCCAAGTTCCGCAACCTGAAGAGCGGGGCCATCACCGAGCGCACCTTCATGCCGGAGGAGCGTTACCCGCGCGCCTACCTGGAGCAGCGGCGGATGCAGTACCTCTACCGCGACGACGGCGGCTACGTCTTCATGGACCTGGAGACCTACGACCAGCTCCACCTGCCGGGGGACCTCCTGGGGGACGGGGTGCGCTGGCTGAAGGAGAATGTGGAGGCGACGGTGGTCTTCTACGAGGGACGGGCCATCGCCGTGGAGCTGCCCACCACGGTGGAGCTGGAGGTCGTGGAGACCGCCCCCGGCGTGCGCGGCGACACCGTGGCCGGCAGCTCAAAGCCGGCGAGGCTGGAGACCGGCGCCACCGTCAACGTCCCCTTCTTTGTCGGCGTCGGCGACCGGATCAGGGTGGACACGCGGACCGGAGAGTACGTGGAGCGCGTCAAGTAGCGGGCGAGCGCTGCCGTCTCTCCGTCCGTGCCGGCCCGGATGCTATAATCACGGCGTGCGGGGCTACCGGCGAGGTCGCGTTCCGTCTCTCCTGGGCGCCGGGCCCTCCTCCCGGCGGCCCCCCCGATGACCCACCGCCGCCGGGCCAGGCAGCTCGCCCTGCAGATCCTCTTTCAGGCTGATCTCGGTAAGTTCCCCATTGAGGACGTCCTGGAGGCGCAGCGCGCGGAGCGGCCACGGGAGGACTGGCCGTTCATCACCACGCTGTGCACCGGCGTGGTGGACCGGCGGGCGGCGCTGGACGCGCAGATCAGCCGTCACCTCGCCGGCTGGACGCTGGACCGCCTGGCCGCGGTGGACCGGACCGTGTTGCGGATGGCCCTCTACGAGCTGGAGCACCTGGACACCCCGCCTCCTGTGGTGATCAACGAGGCCGTGGAGCTGGCCAAGACCTTTGGGGGCGAGGAGTCCGGCCGGTTCGTCAACGGTGTCCTGGGGGCCATCCACCGCGGGGCCGCCGGCACCGACCGCCCCGAGCCCGGCGCGGCCGGGTCGCGCGCCCGGCAATGACGGCCCCGCGCAAGCCTCCCACAATCTCTTCCTGGGTCAG
>JBBIIQ010000134.1:0-5517 GCA_037446405.1 Armatimonadota bacterium
CCACGCGGCCAGGCTGGCCCGCCAGGCGCCCTCGACCCTGTGGCGATCCCTCGGTCTCGGCGACGACACGCCGGCCGCGCGCGCGGCACTGACCCTGGCTGTTGCCGGACTGGCCGCGGCTGCCCTGCTCCTGGCTGCGTGGCAGCGGCATCAGGGCGCGTGGATCGCCGGCGCGGCCGGGATCAGCCTGGTCGCATGCGCCATCAGGCTGCGGCAGTCCGCTGCCGAGCTGGTCTACCTGCACGCCGCTCCCCCGGTAGGGGAGGCCTGGGAGATCCTGCCGGGGGTGGGGATCGGGCCGCTGCGTCTTGGCAAGCCGGGGCCGGAGACCGTCGCCCTGCTCCGCCGGGCGCACGTGATCTGCCGCGAGGACGGCGGCGTGCTGTACATCCTGCGGCACAGGTCCGGCTGGACCGCGGTTGCCGGGATCAGCGCGGCCCCGGAGGACCGGGCGGCGCCACCGGATCCGGCCGGCCTCCTCACCATCACCTCCGTGCGCACCACCTCCCCACAGCACGCCACGCGTTCCGGTCTCCGCGTCGGGCATCCCGTGCTCCCGCACGAGCTGGCTTCTGCGGGCCTCCACGTCGGTGGGCGAGGCGGCAGGGTCGCCTGGCTCTCGGTCACGGACCCGGTCGCCCCGCCGACGTGCCGTTGGAGGGTCGCCGTCCCGGCACGGCTGACCCGGGACATCTGCAGTTGAGAGGCAGTTCTCGCTGCAGCGCTGGCGCTGCTTCTTGCAGGCAGGCTAGCCTGCTGCCTTGCAGAGAGGCTAGCGTGCCACCACCCGCGCTTGGAAAGGAGGGAAACGGGCGACGCGCGGGAATAACTAGCGCGGGAGTGAGTACCAAAGAATTGTGACACTGAACTTTGTTGCTCACTCACCCCGTCGCACATGCGAGGTCCTTACGGGTCGATCCGACCGGACGGGATGTTGTCTGTCAGCAGCGCGGGAGGAGGAGCAGCGCAGGGGGCTTCAGCCGGACAGCGAGTGTTGGGGCTCTGACTCAATGAGACGGGAGGGGCTCTGTTGGCGCGGCCGAGGTGGCAGCGACCGGCCTCTCTTTTCTATCGGGGGCCAGCCTCTTGAGGCGTACCAATGAGGAAGCCGGTGGGTCACCAACCGCACGCCGAGGCCATGGCCGGGTTTCCCCAGTCCCCGGGGGAGTTCCCGCGAGAGTATCAGGCCATGGTGAATGACGTGGCACAGCACGTTGCCCGCACCCTGCGGGCAAGCTGCGTCCTGTGGCTCCTGTCGGATGACCGCGAGTGGCTGAATCCCACCGCGGCCTCTCATCCCGACCCCGACGCGCTGGCGCGGCTGCAGGAGCGACTCGCGGCCAGCCGCCATCCTGTCTCGCAGGGACCGGCCGCCCGCGTGCTGCAGTCCGGCCAGACCGTGCTGCTGACAAACGTGCTGCCGGACGACGCCCGCACCCTGGCCGATCCGGACTCCGGGCTGTTTCCGGGGCTGTCCAGGATCCGCAGCGTGCTGCTGGCCCCGTTGCGTGCCGAGCATCGAACCGTCGGCATCCTGGGAGCGGCGCGTGAGGCCCCCGGTCGCGCCTTCACGGCGAACGACCGCCGGCTGCTGGAGGACCAGGCCGGCCGGGCGGCCCTGATCGTCTCCGCCGTCCGTCTCTACGATGACAACCTCCGCCGGCTGGAGACCCTCACCGCGCTGTATGCCAGCGCCGGCAAGCTCTCCCACAACCTGGACCTGGAGCGGCTGGCCAGGGACATCACGCGCACCTGCGTGGAGGTCTTCGGCGCCGCCCTGGCCTGGGTGGGCCGGGCGGAGCCGGACGGGAGCGTGCGCATCCTGACCCACCACCCCGCACGCAACGGGTACCCGCTGCAGCTGGCGCTGCGGTGGGATGAAACCCCCGAAGGGCAGGGCCCCACCGGCCGGGCAATCCGCCGGGGCTTTCCCGAGGTGGTGGCCGACGTCACGGGCCTGCCGCCCGACGACCCGGTGCGACAGCGCCTGGAGGCGGGGGGCTTCCGCTGCGCCGGCGCCTTCCCGCTGCTCAGCCGCGGCCGGGGCTTCGGCAGCCTGGCGCTCTACAGCCGGGAGCCCGGCTTCTTTACGCCCGAGCGTGTCGAGCTCTTCCAGGCCTACGCCCACCAGGCCGCAGCCGCGCTGGAGAACGCCCGCCTCCTGCAGGAGACCGAGCGGCGGCTGGAGCAGATCAGCACGCTGCACGCGGTGCAGACCGCCATCAGCGGCAGCCTGGACCTGCGGGCGATTCTCACCGTGGTCGTCGACCAGGTCATCGCCCACCTGCGCGTCGACGCTGCCGGGGTCCTGCTGCTGAACCCGCACACGCAGGCGCTGGAGTTCGCCGCCGGCCAGGGGTTCCGCACGCGGGCGCTGCAGCACACGGTGCTGCGGCTGGGCCAGGGGTACGCGGGGCGGGCGGCCACGGAGCGGCGGGTGATCGTCATCCCCAACCTGGGGGAGTCGCCCCAGGAGTTCGTCCGCTCCCCGCTGCTGCTCCAGGAGGACTTCACCGGCTACTGCGCCGTGCCGCTCATCGCCAAGGGCCGGGTGCAGGGCGTGCTGGAGGTCTTCACCCGCGCGGCCCTGCCGTCTGATCCGGAGTGGATGGAGTTCCTCGAATCGCTGGCCGGGCAGGCGGCCATCGCCATCGACAACGCCTCCCTGTTCGAGGAACTGCAGCGGGCCAACGCCAGCCTCATCGAAGCCTACGACGCCACGCTGGAGGGCTGGGTGCGCGCCCTCGACCTGCGCGACCAGGAGACGGAGGGCCACACCCAGCGGGTGACGGCGCTGACGCTGCGGCTGGCCCGGGCGATGGGCGTCCGGGAGGAGGAGCTGCTCCACATCCGCCGGGGGGCGCTGCTGCACGACATCGGCAAGATGGCCGTCTCCGACACTATCCTCCTCAAGCCCGGTCCCCTCACCGCGGAGGAGTGGGCGATCATGCACCAGCACCCCAACTACGCCCGCGACCTCCTCTGGCCCATCCCCTACCTGCGGGCGGCCCTGGACATCCCCACCTGCCACCACGAGCGCTGGGACGGCAGCGGGTACCCGCAGCGGCTGCGGGGCGAGGAGATCCCCCTGGCGGCGCGGATCTTCGCCGTCGTCGACGTCTTCGACGCCCTGACCTCCGACCGGCCCTACCGCCGCGCCTGCTCGCGCGGGGAGGCGCTGGCCTACCTGCGGCGGGAGGCGGGGCGGCTCTTCGACCCCCGGGTGGTGGAGGCCTTCGGACGACTGCTCGAGGAGGAGGAGCAGGCCGCGGCCCAGGCCGCCGAGGCCGGCTCTCCTGAGAATCGTAACCGGAAAGGGGGAGGGCAGCAGGAAAATCGATAGACGCCGGATAATTATCCGCGCAAGCCTTTGGGTCTTCCGTCTCACGGGAGCAAGACGGAGAGTACAACTTCAGGGGGGCTGTCTTTCCGGCCGGAGGGGGTTGGGCCAGCCCAGATCGGCGATTTGGAGGCCGTCGACGGGGCATGGGTATCGACGCTTCGTGGTATGCAATACAGTCAAAAGTCCGCGCCGAGCAGCGGGTTTTTGACTACCTGCACGGCAAGGACATTGAGACGTTCCTCCCCTGCCTCCTGGTCCGCCACCGCCACGGCTCCCGCCGCTGGGAAGCCCCTGAGCCGCTCTTCCCCGGCTACCTCTTCGCCCGCTTTCAGCCCACGCCCCACCAGATCCACCAGGTCCGCTGGGCACCGGGCGTGCGACGCCTGCTGGGGGACGAGGACGGGCCCATCCCGGTGGCCGACGACGTCATCGAGTACCTGCGCGAGCGTCAGGGAGAGCGGGGCTTCATCGTCCCGCGCCAGCCGTTTGTCCCGGGGACGCGGGTGCGGTTCCGGCGCGGGCCGTTCGCGCTGCTGGAAGGGGTCATCGACCGGCCGGCATCGCGCGCCGACCGGGTGCGCGTGCTGCTGCTGCTGATGCACACGCCGGTGGCCGTCGAGGTCCACGTCGACGAGCTGGTGCTGGCGTAGAGTCGGGGCCCCGGATATCTCCGGGGCTCTGAAGGACAATGCACCGTTCTCCGTTGCCCGGACCGACAGGTCCGCCGGGGGTCAGTTGGCTGTACCCCGACGGCGGAGCCGTGCCCCGGCCCGACAGCGGCGGTGGAAAGGGGGGTGCGTGGTGGCAGGGCCCGACTTGACCCCTTCCGGCCGTGAGGGCGTCCGCGTCAGCGCGGCAGCGGCAGCCCGTCCGGAACCCGCCCTCAGATCCTGCGAAGCCAAGCTGCTCTCATACATCCGCAACCACTGGGCGGTGGAGTTCGGCACCCGCGAGGTCCGGCTGGTCATCGAGTACCAGAACGGCGTGCCCGTGCTGATCCGGGTCACCGCCAACCGGGTGACGGAGGAGAAGCTGCGGTAGGCCCATGCCCATCTACGAGTACCGCTGCGAGGACTGCGGGACGAAGTTCTCGGTGTTCTTCCTGCCGCCGGAGCGTCCCGAGCCGCGCTGCCGGCGCTGCGGCAGCGCGCGCGCCCGCCGGGTGCTGTCGCGCTTTGCCACCGTGCGCTCTGAGGAGGACCGGCTGGAGAGCCTGGCCGACGACGCGGCGCTGGCGGACGTGGACGAGTCCGACCCGCGCAGCGTCGCCCGGTGGATGCGGCGGATGGGCCGGGAGATGGGGGAGGACCTGGGCGAGGAGTTCGACCAGGCGGTGGAGGAACTGGAGGCCGGCGGGGAGGGCGAGGGGGAAGCCGGCGAGGAGAAGGAGAGCGCGGAGCCGGAGTGAAGCGATCGCCCCGTCGGCGGGGACAGCCGCGGGGGACCGGATCGCTACGGAAGCAGGTCGCTTACCGGGATCTGCGCTGTCGGGACGGCCAGGGGCGCGATGCTTTCCCCGGGAGCGAGACGCAGGGTCGTCCGGTAGGTGGATTCCTGGGGCTCCCGGTAGACCTCCACGATGTGGTCCACCAGGTTGAGAACCCAGTACTCCGGGATGCGCGCCCGGGCGTAGATCGCCTGCTTGCGCGTGCGGTCGAACTCCAGGGTGGTGTCGGCGACTTCCACGACCAGGACGGCCGTCGCCGGGTGGTGTTCGGCGCGGGTGCGCGGAGGGCCCACGACGACGGCCAGGTCAGGTTCCGGCTCGGATTCAGGTGCCAGCGCCAGGGGCAGCTGCACGCGGACGCGGTACTCCGGCCCCAGCGCCTGCAGGGCGCTCTGTGCCAGTTCGACGGCGGCCGCATGCGCGGCGCTCTGAGGCGTCATCTCCACGATCTCTCCCTGGATGAGCTGGACGCGGGCTTCCGGGGGGAAGGCTCCGGCGGCGACCAGCCGGTCATACTCCTCGCGGGTCCACAGCTTCGTGCGCACGCCCATAGCGGCCCTCCGTGGCTTCCATCATACATAAGCCGGCGAGCCGTATGCCAGGCTGGCGGAGCGGGTCCTTCTGGATACGCATACCCTGCTGGACTGCTGAGGTAGTCACAACCGCATAAGGAGACGGGTCCCTGACCCGATGAGATGGGAGGGGGCCGGCCGGTCGCGGCTGCGGC
>JBBIIQ010000135.1:0-2020 GCA_037446405.1 Armatimonadota bacterium
GGAGTGCAGGAGATTCGCCCGGAAGTGCAGGGAGGTGCAGGGATGGCCACACGCGAGGAGCCGTACCGCGCCGAGGGCGGCCGCGCCGCGGGGCGGGGCGGGCTCGAAGACGACTTCTACCGCCGGCTGATCCACAGCGGGGTCGCCGTTCACATCCGCTGTCGCGACGGCTATGAGATCCCCGAGGCGGTGGTGCGGGACTTCGGGACCTACAGCCTGCTGGTGCAGGCGCGGGGCGTGGAGGAGCTGATCTTCAAGCACGCCATCATCTCCATCCGCCCTCGCGCCCTCCTGCCGCGGGAAGTCCCCGTGCAGGCCTAGGCACGCCGGGAACGGGGCCGGCGACCCGCAGGGGAGAGGGGAGCTCCCGTGGACCGGCTGGACGAGCTCCGCCGCCGCGCCGAGGCGGTTCTGGCCATGGGCGGCGAGGAGCGGGTCCGACGGCAGCACGCCGCCGGCAAGCTCACCGCCCGCGAGCGCCTGGACCTGCTGCTGGACCCGGGGTCGTTTGTCGAGCTGGACCGCTTCGTTACCCACCGCGGCCGCGAGTTCGGCCTGGACCGGGTGGAGGCTCCGGCGGACGGCGTCGTCACCGGGTGGGGGACCATCGACGGCCGGCCCGTGGCCGTCTTCTCCCAGGACTTCACCGTGCTGGGTGGGTCGCTGGGCGAGGGGCACGCCGGGAAGATCGTCAAGGTCATGGACCTGGCGCTTTCCAGCGGCATCCCCGTCATCGGCCTCAACGACTCCGGCGGAGCCCGTATCCAGGAAGGGGTGGCCGCGCTGGGGGGCTACGCCGAGATCTTCCTGCGCAACGTGCTGGCCTCCGGTGTCATCCCGCAGATCTCCGCGGTGCTGGGGCCCTGCGCCGGCGGCGCCGTCTACTCCCCGGCGATGACCGACTTCATCGTCATGGTGCGCGGCACGTCCTACATGTACGTCACCGGCCCGCAGGTGGTGAAGGCGGTGACGCGCGAGGAGGTCAGCCACGAGGAACTGGGCGGGGCGGGGGTGCATGCCACCAGGAGCGGCGTGGCCCACTTCGTGGCTGACGACGACGAGGAGGCCCTGGGGCTGGTGCGCCGCCTTCTCGCCTACCTGCCGCAGAACAACGTGGACGAGCCGCCGCGCCTGGAGCCCACCGACGACGCGGCGCGCATGGACGACGCGTTGAACACGCTGGTCCCCGAGGAGCCGACGAAACCCTACGACATGCGCGAGGTCATCCGGCGTATCGTCGACCACGGGGAGTTCCTGGAGGTGCACCGCGATTTCGCCCCCAACCTGCTGGTGGGCTTCGCCCGCCTCCACGGCCGGTCCGTGGGCATCGTGGCGCAGCAGCCCGCGGTGCTGGCCGGGGTGCTGGACATCGACTCCTCGGACAAGGGTGCCCGCTTCGTCCGCTTCTGCGACGCCTTCAACATCCCGCTGGTGACCTTCGTGGACGTGCCGGGGTTCATGCCGGGGACGGCGCAGGAAGCCGGCGGGATCATCCGCCACGGGGCCAAGCTCCTCTACGCCTACTGCGAGGCGACGGTGCCCAAGCTGACGGTGATCACGCGCAAGGCTTATGGCGGCGCCTACGACGTGATGAGCAGCCGCCACATCCGCGGCGACCTGAATCTGGCCTGGCCCACCGCGGAGATCGCGGTGATGGGGCCGGAGGGGGCCATCGACATCATCTTCCGCAAGGAGCTGGCGGAGGCCGAGGATCCCGAGGCGCGCCGCCGCGAACTGGTCGCGGCCTACCGCGCCCAGTTCGCCAATCCCTATGTCGCCGCCGCCCGCGGCTACATCGACGAGGTCATCGAGCCGCGGGAGACCCGCCCCCGCCTCATCGCCGCCCTGGAGCTCCTGCAGGGCAAGCGCCAGACCACCCCCAGGCGCAAGCACGGCAACATCCCCCTCTGAGATGGACAGCGCCGACGTGGTGGTCATCGGCGGCGGGTGCACCGGCAGCAGCACCGCCTTCCAGCTGGCGCGCCGCGGCGCGGGCCGCGTCCTCCTGCTGGAGCAGGAT
>JBBIIQ010000135.1:2058-5511 GCA_037446405.1 Armatimonadota bacterium
GGGCAAGTCCAGCGGCATCGTCCGCCTGCACTACTCCCTGGAACCGTTGATCCGCCTGGCCCGGCGCAGCCTGGAGATCTTCCAGCATTTCGCCGACTTGGTCGGGGGGACCGCCGACTTCCGCACCACCGGGTTCCTCCTGCTGGCCGGAGAGGCCGACCGCGCCCGCCTGGAGGCCAACGTCCGCCTGCAGTCTGCCCTGGGCGTGCGCACCTCGGTGCTTGGGCCGCACGAGCTGGCGGAGCTGGAGCCGGCGATGCGCCTGGAGGACGTGGCCGCGGCCGCCTTCGAACCGGACTCCGGGTACGCCGACGGGCACGCCACCAGCGCGGCGTTTGCCGCGGCCGCCCGGCGGCACGGCGCGACCATCTCCTCCGCCACCGCCGCCAGGCGCATCGTCGTGGAGGGCAGCCGGGTACAGGGGGTAGAAACCGATGCCGGGGTCATCCGCACCTCTCGCGTGCTGGTGGCCGCCGGCCCGTGGACCCCGCGACTGCTGGATCCGCTGGGCGTGGCCCTGCCCATCCGCACCGTGCGCGTCCAGGTGGCCACGGTGGATGTGCCCGCGGTGGCTATCCGGCGGGTCTGCGGCGATCTGCTCCAGGGCTTCTACCTGCGTCCCGACGTCGGCCGCCAGGTGCTCCTGGGGTCGCTCCAGGAAGCCGATGAGCAGGAGGTCTCCGTCGACCGCTACGACCAGGGGCTGGACTTCGCCTTCGCCGAGCGCATGGGGCGACGGCTGGCCTGGCGGTATCCTGCGGCGGCAGAGGGGGAGCTGCGCGGCGGGTTCGCCAGCCTCTACGACGTCACCCCCGACTGGCAGCCGGTGCTGGGGCCGGTGGAGGGTATCGAGGGGCTCTTCGTCGCCGCGGGGTTCAGCGGGCATGGGTTCAAGCTCAGCCCTGCCCTGGGCGAGGTCCTGGCGCAACTCCTCCTCGGTGAGCGTCCCGCCATCGACCTCGAGGTCTTTCGTCCTTCGCGCTTTGCCCAGGGAGCCCTCATCCGCAGTCCCTACGAGTACGGCATTCTCGGCTGAGTCGCCTCGCGCCGCCTGGGCCCGACGGCCCGGAGCGTCCCTTCCTCCTACAGGAGTCTCCCGGCGCAGAGGTGAATACACTACGCGCGCCCCAACCCCTGGTGAGCAGTCGAGGACTACGTGTCGCCATGAAGCTGGAGCACGTTGACCCCGGTGACAGGAAGTTCCGGGACTGGATGCGCCACTACCGCGAGGAGATCAACGGGGAGGCGCCGCCGGAGGAGTGGCTGGACCAGTACCTGAAGGTCCTCTTCCGGGACCAGGGCAAGACGCGGCACATCTGGTGGGCGGTGGACCAGGGACGGAAGGTGGGCTTCGCCATCGCCACCCTGCAGCGAGGGATGGTGGACGGGCGGGCCCAGGGGATGATCGCCGAGTTCTTCATCTACCCGGAGTACCGCCGCGAGGGGCTCGGCCGCCGCCTGGCGGAGACGGTGATCGCCTTCCTCAAGGCGCAGGGGGCGGGCGAGATCTACGCCGCCGTGGTGGCCGGCAACGTCCGCGGGCTGCGCTTCTGGGAGGCGTGCGGGTTCCAGATCGCCCGCTACTCCATGGTCTACCGGCCGGAGGCGCGGCGCGAGGAGGAGGAAGAGCTCTGAGGAGTGGAGCAGGTGCTCCCGCCGCGGGCGTTGCCGGTCCTGGCGTTGCCCGTCCCACTCTGCTCCCTGCGGCGCCCCCCATCTTCCGGTGCGCATCCGCCGTCTGCTGATCGCCAACCGCGGCGAGATCGCCGTCCGCATCATCCGGGCGTGCCGCGCCCTGGGGATCGTCCCGCTGGCCGTCTACTCTCCGGTCGATACGTGTGCGCCGCACGTGCGCCTGGCCGCGGCGGCCTGGCCGCTGCCGGCCGACCCTCCGGCCGAATCCTACCTGAACATCGCCCGCCTGCTGGAGATCGCTCGCGCCGCGGGGGCCGACGCCATCCACCCCGGCTACGGCTTCCTCGCGGAAAATCCGGCCTTCGCCGCCGCCTGTGCCGTCGCCGGGGTGGTCTTCGTCGGCCCGCCGGCCGAGGTGCTGCAGCGCTGCGGCGATAAGGTGACGGCGCGCGAGCGGATCGCCGCCGCCGGCGTGCCGGTCCTGCCGGGAACGGGCGCGGTGGACGACCGGGAGGCCATCGCCGCCGCCGGCATCGTAGGGTACCCCCTGCTGATCAAGGCGGTCGGCGGCGGAGGGGGAAAGGGGATCCACCTGGTGGAGTCGCCAGCCGACCTGCCATCGGCGCTGCGGCTGGCCCGCGGGGAGGCGGTCGCCGCCTTCGGCGACCCGCGGCTGTACCTGGAGCGGTGGCTGGACCGACCGCGGCACGTGGAGGTGCAGGTGCTGGCCGACGCCTCGGGGGAGATCGTCCACCTGGGGGAACGGGAGTGCTCGGTGCAGCGGCGCCACCAGAAGGTGATCGAGGAGTCCCCCGCGCCGGCCCTCACCCCGCCGCTGCGCCGCCGCCTGGGCGCGGCGGCGGTGGCCGCAGCCCGCGCCGTGGGATACGTCAACGCCGGGACCGTGGAGTTCCTCCTGGATGGGGAGGCCTTCTACTGCATCGAGGTGAACGCCCGGCTGCAGGTGGAGCACCCCGTGACGGAGATGGTCACGGGGGTGGACCTGGTGGAAGCGCAGCTGCGCATCGCCGGGGGCGAGCCGCTGTGGCTGCGCCAGGATGAGGTCGTCCCCCGCGGGCACGCCATCGAGTGCCGCGTCGGCGCCGAGGACCCGCACCACGGTTTCCTCCCGTCGCTGGGTGTGATCGCGGAGGTGCGCGAGCCCGCAGGCCCCGGGGTGCGGGTGGACAGCGGGCTCGCCCCGGGCCTGTCGGTATCGCGGTACTTCGACCCGCTGCTGGCCAAGGTGATCACCTGGGGCCCGTCCCGCCCCACCGCCCTCGATCGCATGGCCGCCGCCCTGGATGAGATGGCCGTCTCCGGTGTGCGGACGACCCTGCCCTTCCTGCGCTGGGCGGTGCGCGATCCGGCATTCCGCGCGGGAGCCTACGACGTCCGTTTCGCCGACCGCTGGGACCGGCGGCTGAACGGGCAGGCACCGGATCGGGAGGCGCAGGAGGTGGCGGCGATCGCCGCCGCCCTCTGGACCCATCGCCGGCTGCGGGGGAGGGCGCGTCTCCAGACGCCGGCGGACGGCTGGCGGCGGGCGGCCCGGCTGGAGGCGCTGGGAGGCGGGATGTGAGGTACCTCGTCAGCGGCGCCGGTCTCGATACGGAGGTCGAGGTGCTGGAGGTCCCCGGTGGAGGCTACCGCGTCCGCGTGGAAGGGACGGAGTATGATGTCCGGTGGAGTCCGGCGCTGGGCCACACGCACTGGTGGCTCGAGTGGGACGGCCGGCGGCAGGTCGTGGCGGGGGAGCCTGAGGGCGAGCTCGTGGGCGTGACGCTGGCCGTGGACCACCTGGACCTGCGGGTGGCC
>JBBIIQ010000136.1:0-5499 GCA_037446405.1 Armatimonadota bacterium
CCGTCCGCACCGCCGCCCGCCACACCCGGGCGCGCGCCGCCCACCCCTCGCGCCGCACGCGCTCGCGGATCTGGGCGGCCAGCCGCGGGTCGCGTTCCACGAAGACGACGCGGCGTGCACCCCGGGCCAGCGCCTCCAGCCCCAGCGCTCCGGTGCCCGCGTACAGGTCCAGCACCTCCGCCTCCCGCACGCGCGCCCCCAGACTGTTGAAGAGGGCCTCCCGCACGCGCTGCGCCGTCGGGCGCACGCCTTCCCGCTGGCGGCCCCGGCCCACCTCAGCTCACCAGGAGGAGGCTCGCGTCGGCAAAGCGCTCCCGCACCGCCGCTCGCAGGCCGGCGTGCTCCGGAGCCCGCAGCCCCGGGTCCCGCCGCACAATCTCCGCCGCCACCTCCCGCGCTTCCTCTATGAGCGGGAGGTCCGCCTGCAGGTCGGCCACGCGCAGGTCCGGCAGCCCGTGCTGCCGGGTGCCCAGCAGCTCACCGGGACCGCGCAGCCGCAGGTCCTCCTGGGCGATGCGGAAGCCGTCTGTTGTGGCCACCATCACCTCCATGCGCCGCCGCCCCTCCTCCGTCGTCGGCGAGGCGATGAGGATGCAGTAGGAGCGGTGCGCGCCGCGTCCCACCCGCCCCCGCAGCTGGTGCAGTTGCGCCAGCCCGAAGCGGTCCGCGTCCTCGATGACCATGACGGAGGCGTTGGGGACGTCGATGCCCACCTCGATCACCGTGGTGGCCACCAGCACGTGGATCTCCCCCCGGCGCAGGGCGTCCATCACCCGGTCCTTCTCCTCCGCAGGCATCCTCCCGTGGAGCAGCCCCACGGTCAACCCCGGGAAGAACTCCCGCTGCAGCTCCTCCGCCAGCTGCGCTGCGGCTCTGGCCTGCAGCTTCTCCGAATCCTCGATCAGGGGACAGACCACGTAGGCCTGCCGCCCCTCGGCGATCTGCTGGCGGACGAAGGCGTAGACCTTCGGCCGCGCCGCCGCCTGGCGCCAGTAGGTGGCCACGGGCCGCCGCCCCGGCGGCAGCTCGTCCAGCACGGTCACGTCCAGGTCGCCGTACAGCGTCAGCGCCAGGGTGCGGGGGATGGGCGTCGCGGTCATCACCAGCACGTCGGGGGCGAACCCCTTGCGCCGCAGCCGCGCCCGCTGCAGCACCCCGAACTTGTGCTGCTCGTCCACCACCACCAGCCCCAGCCGGGCAAAGGTCACCTCGTCCTCGATCAGGGCGTGCGTTCCCACCACGAGGTCCGCGGCGCCGCTGCGCACCGCCTGGTGCACCTGCGCCCGCTGCGCGGCGCCGCGGCCCCCGGTGAGCAGCACCACGCGGACGCCCAGGTCTCCCACCAGCCGCCGCACCGTCAGGTAGTGCTGCTCCGCCAGGATCTCCGTGGGGGCCATCAGCGCGGCCTGGCACCCCCCCTGCACACAGAGGAGCATGGCCGCCACGGCGACGACGGTCTTTCCCGACCCCACGTCCCCCTGGAGGAGACGGCTCAGCGGGTGTGGCCCGCGCATGTCGGCGGCGATTTCGGCGATGGCCCGCTGCTGGGCTGCCGTGAGCGGAAAGGGCAGCCGGGCGATGAAGCGGTCCACCAGGGTCCCTGGCGCGTACTGAAACGGGCGGGCCAGCTGCGCCGTCCGCCGGCGGCGCAGCGCCAGCCCCAGCTGCAGCACCAGCAGTTCCTCGAAGGCCAGCCGTCGCCGCGCGGCCTGCTGGGCCTCCACCGTCTCGGGGAAGTGCAGCGCCCAGAGGGCCTGCGGCAGCGGGGGGAACCCGCGCGCCGCGCGCAGTCCCTGCGGGAGGATGTCCTCCGCCTCTGCGGCATGCAGGGTGAGGGCGTTGCGCACCAGGGTGCGCAGCACGCGCTGGGAGAGTCCCTCCGTGGCCGGGTAGATGGGCACCAGGCGGCCGGTGTGCCAGGTCTCCTCCGCGCTCCCGTCCACCGGCTCGAACTCCGGGGACTGCAGCGAGATCTCCCCCCCGCGCCGTTCCACTCGCCCGAAGAACAGGGCGCGCATGCCGCGGCGCAGCTGCTGCTTCAGGTAGGGCTGGTTGAACCAGACGGCGTAGGCGATACCGCTGTCGTCCAGCAGCGCGGCCTTCACCACCACCAGCCCGCGCCGCGGCCGGAACTGGCTCACCGCGGCTACGGTGGCCTGCACCGTCGTCTCGCTGCCGTGCACCAGGTCCCGCAGGAGGGTGAGCTGGCTGCGGTCCTCATGCCGCCGCGGCAGGTGCGTGAGCAGGTCGCCCACGGTGCTGACGCCCAGGCGCGCCAGCGCCGCGGCCCTGGCCGGACCGACCCCTTTGAGATACTGCACCGGCGCGCGCAGGGGAGAGGCGGCACGCCGCGGAACCGGTGAGACCGAGGCGGAGGCGCGGGCGCTCAAACCGGCCATGGTCTTCTCCGCCGCCTGCACCATTCCTCCGACAGCGGCAGACCCCGGCGATACTGTCGTCCGCGCGGGCAGCCGTTCACGGGACCAGACCAGCCACGGCACCCGGGGGCGCCTCAGAGCGCACGGCTATCACCGGGACCACGGAGACGTTGCGCCCCGCGGAGGGCGCGTGGTAGGATGTGGGCGTTTTGACGGACCGGCCAGCCACCGAGAGAGCAGAGGCATCCCATGGGACGGCAGTGCGAGATCTGCGGCAAGGGCACGACGACAGGCTTCTCCGTCAGCTTCTCCCACCGGCGGACGAAGCGCGTCTACCGGGCCAACCTGCAGCGCGTCCGCGGGGTCGTGGACGGACGGGTGCGGCGCGTGGTCGTCTGCACCTCCTGCCTCAAGTCCGGCCGCGTCAGGCGCGCGGGGTGAACAACCGCTCCACGTCCGCGGCGTCCAGCACGTAGCGGTCGCCGCAGAAGCGACAGATCACCTCCGCCTGACCCTCCTCCTCGACCAGCCGGCTCACCTCCTCGCGCCCCAGGGCCACGAGCACCCCTTCCACTCGCTGCCGCGAGCACCCGCAGCGGAAGGCCACCGGGACCTCCTCCAGCAGCCGGGAGTCCAGGTCGCCCAGCGCCTCGGAGAGCAGCTCCGCGGCGCTCCGGCCGCGGCGCACCAGATGGGTCACGGCCGGCAGGTGGCTCATCCGCTCTTCCAGGTAGCGCGGGATCCGGGAGGGGGCACCGGGCAGGACCTGGAGGATGAAGCCGCCGGCCGCCTCCACGCGCTGGTCCGGCGCCACCAGCACGCCCAGGGCCACGACTGCGGGGACCTGCTCCGAGACCACCAGGTAGTGGGCGACGTCCTCGCCGATCTCCCCGGAGACGAGCGGGACGCTGCCGTGGTAGGGATAGCGCAGCCCTACGTCCTTGGTCACGTGCAGGGTCCCCCGTCCCACCGCCGCGCCCACGTTCAGCTTCCGCCGCGGGGTCAGGGGCAGATCGACCTGCGGGTTCTGCACGTAGCCACGCACCTCTCCGCGGCCGTTGCCCTCGGAGACGATGCCGCCCAGAGGGCCGTCGCCCAGCACGCGCACCGTGAGGCGCTGCCCGTCCTTCATCCCGGCACCCAGCATCACGGTGGCGGCGAGGGTCCGTCCCAGGGCCGCGGTGGCGGTGGGGGCAGTCTGATGTCGGCGGCGCGCCTCCTCCACGGTGTCGGTGGTCACCGCGGCGAACCCCAGCACGTTGCCCTCGGCGGCGATGGCGCGGATGAGGTGGTCCGGCATGTCCGTATTCTACCACCGGCGGGGGCGGGGGCCGCCACGGCCGACATCAGCCGCCGTTACCCGGAGTGTGGATCAGCAGCAGGTCCCCCGCGGTGAGGCGCACCCTGGCAGCGGAGGCGGTCATCTCGTTGCTCAGGCCTCGGGTGGAGCCGCGGTGCAGCGCGCCGCGCCGCAGGCGATAGCGCAGCCCCACCGTGGTGATCCCCCGCACCACCGGCGAGAGGGGCAGCAGGGAGACGGTGTCGCCCCGCCGGCCCTGCACCTCGACGACGCCGTCCACCAGGCAGGCCACCGCCCGGCCGTCGGTCAGCCGGGCGGCAACCCCCAGCCGCCGCGCGGCGAAGAGCAGGAGGACGTTGGCCAGGGTCTGATCCAGCCGTCCGGCCACCGCGCCGAAGAGCCAGACCAGCCGCACTCCCCGCCGCCGCGCCTGCCGCAGGGCCAGCTCGGCGTCCGTGGCCTCCTTGGCCCGGGGGAAGACGCGACGCCGGATGCGGCGGCGGGTCGCCCACCGCCTGGTCGCGGCATCCAGCGAGTCCAGATCGCCGACGATCTCGTGCGGCACGACTCCGGCCAGGCGGGCGGTCCGCGCGCCACCGTCTGCGGCCAGCACCAGATCCGCCGCCGCCGCCAGCCGCCGCAGGGCCCGGCGCCCGCGGGCCGGGCCCTGGGTGATGATCAGCGCCCTCACCGCGCCGCCGGCTGCACCCGCTGCAGGCTGCGCAGGAGCACCAGGGTGACCACGATGCTGATGGCCACCTCCGGCAGCATGTAGCTGCCGTTGTAGATCGCCGAGTAGACCCACGGGCTCTGCCCCGGTGGCGCGTAGGAGGCGAAGAAGACCACACCCGAGATGAAGTGGGCCAGCCAGCGTCCCGCCCCGCCGGCGACGATGCCCAGCGCCGGCCAGCGCGCCAGGAACCCGGCCAGGCCCAGGGCGCCGAAGGCCACGGGGTAGTCCAGCAGCACCTGGACGGGGTGGACGAAGAACGGCTCGAGGACGTAGTTGACCACGCCGGCCAGCGCGCCGGCCAGCATCCCCCAGGGCGCGCCCCAGCGCAGGGCGATGTAGAAGATAGGGACCAGGCTGGCCGCGGTCACCGAGCCGCCCTGCGGCAGCTTGTAGACCCGGATGTTGCTGAGGACCGCCACGAGGGCCACCGCGATCGCCGTCTCCGTCAGCCGCCGCAACCGCTCTTGGGACATCACACCCTCCCTCCTTCCCCCACGTGCTGGCGGAGGCGGCGAAAACGGTCAAGCCGCCGACCCGACCGGGCCTGGCGGCTCCCCCTCCTGCTTCCCCACGCCAGCATTACCTGGATCGGGTTCAAGGGGTCTGCAGCAGCGTACCGGACGGTACCGGCTGCACTCTCAGCCCGGCTCAACCGAGCTCCCCCAGCCGTACCTGTGCAATTTCACCTCTGATGATAGCAGGCGCGGCGGCGGCGTGCCAGCTACCGCGCGGCGTACTCCTCCAGGACGCGCCACAGCTCGTCCCGCGGAGCCGGCGCCAGTGGCTGCAACCGACCCCCCTGCTGCACCACCCGCTCCCCCGCCTGCATCGTCCCGATGTGCGCCGCGGGGATGCCGGCACCGCGCAGCGCCGCCAGCGTCGCTTCCGGGTCGCTCGTGGTGATCAGCAGCGCCCCGCTGCCGATGAGCAGCAGCGGGTCCGCCCCCAGCGCCGCGCAGATGGCTGCGGTCTCCGGGCGCACGGGCACGGCGTCCGCCCGCACCGTCACCCCCAGCCCGGAGGCCTCGGCGAGCTCCCAGGCTGCGGTGAGCACCCCGCCCTCCGTGACGTCGTGCATGGCCGTGGCC
>JBBIIQ010000137.1:0-5483 GCA_037446405.1 Armatimonadota bacterium
AGGCTGGATCGCGATTCCGCGCCATTCGTGTAGCTCGAGCAGATGGCGATCGCCGGACACGATTCTGTCCACCTCGCCCTTGGCAGCGGCCTCGAGCACTCGGTCGTCGGCGGGATCCGCCGCGACGACGAGGTGATCGACGTCGTCGAACGCGGCTTCCGCGAATACGCAGCCGGGCGCGCGGTCAACCGGCCGCGGCAGCGGGTGCGGGTGGACGGCGCCACCCTGCACGTCATGGCGGCGGGGATCCCCGGATGGGGCGCGCTGGGCCTGAAGAGCTACGCCGTCACCCGGCAGGGGCGGCGGTTTGTCTCCCTCCTCTACAGCGCGGAGACGGGCGACCTCCTGGCGATGATGGAAGCCGACACGCTGGGCCGGCTGCGCACCGGGGCGGCCAGCGCAGTGGCCACCAGGTACCTGGCGCGGGCCGACGCGGGCACGGTGGGCATCATCGGCACCGGAGGGCAGGCGAGGACGCAGCTGGAGGCCATCGCCCGGGTGCGGCCGGTGGCGCTGGTGCAGGCCTACAGCCGCACCCCGCAGCGCCGCGAGGCCTTTGCCACGGAGATGGTGCAGGTCCTCGGGGCGGAGGTCGTGGCGGTGGACTCGGCGGAGGAGGCCGTGGCCGGCGCCGACATCGTCGTCACCATGACCACGGCGCGGGAACCGGTGCTGCTGGGGCGGTGGCTGCGTCCGGGGATGCACGTCAACGCCGCGGGGGCCAACGCCGCCGACCGCCGCGAGCTGGACGCCGAGGCCGTGGCCCGGGCGGACCGGATCGTCGTCGACTCCAGGGAGCAGGCGCTGCTGGAGGCGGGGGACCTGCTGGCACCGGTGCAGGAGGGCCGCCTCTCCTGGGAGCAGGTGACAGAGCTGGGCGCGGTGGTGACGGGCGCGGCGCCCGGCCGGCGGGATGACGAGGAGGTCACCCTGTTCAAGTCCCTGGGGATCGCCCTGGAGGACGTGGCGCTGATGCATCTGGTGTACGCGCGGGCCAGAGAGGTTGGCCGGGGAGAGGAGATCGGACGCTGATGGACTTCCACCTCGTCGTCAAGCCCCTCACCAGTCACGCCTGCGACGCGCTGGCCGTGGGGCTGCACGAGCCGGTGGCCAGGCTGGAGGGCCCGATGGCGGCGCTGGACCGCGCCCTGGGCCGGGGGCTGCAGCAGGTGCTGGCGGAGGAAGGCTTCACCGGCAGGCTCGGCCGCACCGTCGTGGTGCACACCCACGGGCGCACCGCCCCGCGGCGGATCATCGTCGTCGGCCTGGGGGCGGAACGGACGCAGTCGCCGGAGACCATGCGCACCGCGGCCGCCGCGGCGGTGCGCCGCGCCGTGGAGATGCGCCTGCAGCACCTGGCCTTCGCCCCTCTCCCGGAGCGAGACGCCCGGCTGCGGCTGCTCACACAGGCCCGCGTGGAGGGCGTCGTCCTGGGGGCCTACCGGTTCGAGCGCTACAGGAGCGAGCCGGCGCGGGCCCTGGCCCGCGTCGACCTGCTGCTGGCCGACCGGGCGCAGCAGAAGGCCAGCGAGCGGGGGCTGGCGGAGGGCCGCCTTTTCGCCGACGCCACGGTGCTGGCGCGCGACCTGACCAACGAGCCGGCCAACGTGCTCACCCCCGCGCGGCTGGCGGAGCGAGCGGCGGAGGTGGGGAAGCAGGCCGGGCTGCGGGTGACCGCGCTGGGCCCCGGCGGGCTCTCCCGCCTGGGCATGAACGCCCTCCTGGCGGTGGCCAGGGGCAGCGCCGAGGAGCCGCGGCTGATCGTCATGGACTACACGCCGGCCAGCCCGCGGCGCACCGTGGCCATCGTCGGCAAGGGGCTGACCTTCGACAGCGGGGGGCTGGACCTGAAACGGCCCGAGGACATGGTGACGATGAAGGAGGATATGGCCGGGGCGGCGGCGGTCCTGGGCGTGATGTCGGCGGTGGCGCAGACGGTGAAGACCGTTCGCGTCCTGGGAATCGCCGCCGCCGTGGAGAACATGCCGGGGCCGGCGGCGATGAAACCGGGCGACATCGTCAAGGCCATGAACGGGAAGACCATCGAGATCACCAACACCGACGCAGAGGGGCGGCTGGTGCTGGCCGACGCCCTCGCCTACGCCGCCGGGCAGCGGGTCAACGAGATCATCGACATCGCCACCCTCACCGGCGGTGCGCGCATCGCCCTGGGCCCGCACGCCGCAGCCATCCTGGGCACCGACCCGCGGCTGGTGGAGGCACTGCGCCAGGCGGGGGAGGAGGCGGGGGAGCGGCTCTGGCCGCTGCCGCTCTACGAGGAGTTCAGCGAGGCGATGAAGAGCCGGGTGGCGGACCTGCGCAACTCCGCCTCGCGCTGGGGGTCCCCGGAGAAGGGGGCGGCCTTCCTCAAGGAGTTCACCGGTGGGAAGCCCTGGGCGCACCTGGACATCGCCCCCGTGGCCTTCGTCGACCTGGAGGAGGGGGCGGGGCCCTACCGCCCTCAGGGCAGCGCCACCGGGTTCGGGGTGCGGACGCTGCTGACCTACCTGCGGCGGCTGGACGCCCGCCGCTAGGCTACCCGTGCGCCAGGACCCAGACGGTCCCCTCCGGGGGGAGGTCCTCCCGCGTGATGGTCACCGTCTGCCCCTGGCGGACCACGCCGGGCCGTCCCTTGAGGAAGTCGTCCACAGGCCCGATCGGCCATCCCCCGGTCACCTCCGTCTTGTAGTGCATGGGGATGACCAGGCGCGGGTTCAGCGCGGCCACCACCGCCGCCGCCTCCGCCGGGCCGATGGTGTAGTGGCCGCCCACGGGGATCAGCAGCACGTCGGGCCGCCCCACGGCGCGCACCTGCTCCGCATCCAGGGGGTGGCCCAGGTCGCCCGCGTGGACCACGCGCAGCCCGTCGACCTCAAAGATGAAGATAGCGTTGCGGCCCCGCTCCGCGCCGCCGCTGCCGTCGTGGAAGGTGGGCACGGTGGTGATGTGCACCTGCCCCACCCGCTCGTCCACCTTCGCCCACTCCTTCCCCTCCCGGGCCAGACCGCGGATGACCTTCGGCCGCCCCTTCACCCCCTGGAGGTAGTTGTGGTCGAAGTGCTCGTGGGAGATGGTCACGGCCGTGGGGGCCGCATCCGGAATGGGATAGCCGCAGCTGGCGTCGTACGGATCCATGAGGATCGTCGTCCCGTCGCTCGCCCGCAGCAGGAAGCTGGCGTGCCCGAAGTAGGTCAGCTCCATATGTGACCTCCCGCGCTCTGCGTGCCGGGGCCGTACCCGCCCGCCTCCGCCCCGCGGAGCGGGCGCTCCCTGCCCGCCCCGGCCTCACGGATGTTGTACGCCGTCCGGAGTTGCAGCCCTGCCGGGCGCGTCCCCGGCGTGGGGTGCCCGCTGGCGCGCCGGAACCCAGGTCCGACGGGGGTCGATGATGTGCACCACCGCCCAGCCCCGCGCCTCCAGCTCCCGGGCGATGAACCTGCGGTGGCAGCGCCAGGGCAGGCGCTCGCTGCAGACCACCGCGCCGGGCGTCTCCCGCAGCAGGGCCTCCAGCCGGGCCATCCCCCGCCGGAACTCGCCGCTGGCGGTGTAGGCCTCGTAGCCGCCCGTGCGGAAGCCGCCCAGCGCCTCCCCCAGGTGGACGTAGGCGATTCCACCCGCCTGCAGGAACGCGGCGAAGGCGGCCCGGACGAAGTGGGGGAAGCGGCGGCTGGTGGGGAAGCGGCGGACGTCGACAATGCGGGCGATGCCGAAGGCCCGGCAGCAGGCGAGGAACTCCTCGGGGGTGCGGGTGCTGGTGCCGAGCGTGTAGGCGGTCGGCGCCGCCGTCATCCCGGGACCTTTCAGGTGTGCAGCTCCACCACGTCCTCGTCCTCCAGGACGTGGTCGCGCCCGACCATCTGCCCGGAATACTCGTTGCGGCCCCACAGGCGGGCGAACCTCAGGCGCTGCACGAAGTCCTTGTGGATCGCCTCCGCGGCGTCCAGCACGGTGGACCCGCGCTTGAGGACGAAGGGCGCGCTGCGGTCCGCCTTCCGCCCCGGCGGCTTGCTGTAGATGCGGATCACCTCCAGCAGGTCGAACAGCCGCCGCCGCAGCGCCTCCAGGTTCTCCCCCGTCACCGTGGAGGCGGCCAGCAGCGGCAGAGCCGCACCGACGGACTCCTGCAGGAGCTCCAGCCGCTCCCGCGCCCCCGGGGCGTCCACCTTCAGGCCGACGATCATGGCAGGCTTGCCCGGTGCCGGGACCGCGGCCGGGGGGCGCAGCGGCACCCGCGCTTCCTGCAGCACCTGCAGGACCGTCTGCGTCTGGTCCAGCACATCGTCGTCCGCCAGGTCCACCACCACCAGCACGGCATCGGCCGTGCGGATGATACCGTAGAGCCACCCCTCGGACAGCTCCAGGGAGAGCGGTGGCAGGTCCACCAGCTGGATCTGAACATTCTGGAAGGAGACCATGCCGGGCAGGGGCACACGGGTGGTGAACGGGTAGTCGGCCACCTCAGGCTCGGCCCGGGAGAGCACCCGCAGGAGGGAGGACTTGCCGCTGTTGGGTGGCCCCACCAGCACCACCTGGCCGGCGCCTTCCTTCTCCACGTGGTAGAAGGGCTTCTGCCGGGCCGCCCCCTTGCGCCGCTGCTGCAGCTCGTTGCGCGCCCTGGCGATGCGGCGCTTGATGTCCGCCTGCATCTTCTCCGTCCCCTTGTGCTTGGGGATGGTGGCCAGCATCTCCTCGAGGGCGGCCAGCTTGTCCTGCGGCGTGGCCGCCTCCTTCCACTTCCGTTCCGCGGCCAGGTATTCCGGGGTCAGGTTCGCCGGCATGGGTCCCCGCTTATTGTAGCAACGAGATAGCGGGCCCGAGCCGGGGCCGCAGGAGCGCGTCTGGCAACGCTCGCGCACTGCAGCCCGGGGCCCCCAGACATTCGGCCGCGCATTCCTGGGGTGGGCTAGGCCAGGGTGTACTCCCGCCGCAGCTCCTCGATCACCAGGTCGGCGGCCTGCGCCATGAAGGCGGCGATCTCCTCGGGCGTGCGTGGGGCGGGCGCCTCCGGCGGCGGGGAGAAGACGCGGGTGGCGTGGTACTCCAGGAAGGGCGAGATGGCGGGGAAGGGATAGATGACGTAGACCTTCTTCCCCGTGGTGTGCGCGTGGATCATCTCCGAGAGGACGCCGAACGACATCTGGCTGGTGGGGTAGAAGACCACGTTCAGGTCGCTCTGGTCGATCAGGCGCAGGTCGCGCACCACGGTGGCCCGCCCCAGGGTGAGGCGCGTGCGCTCGTCCAGGGTCTGCGCCCACGCCCGCGCCTCCTCCAGCGATCCCGCCCAGGCCTCGATCTCCGCCCGCTGCTGCGGGGAGAACTGCGCCTCGAACTCCGCGGTCCCAATGCGGCCCAGAGCGGCGGCCTCCTCGTCCTTCACCGACAGCGGGTCGAAGACGACGAAGTGCTGGCGCAGGCGCGCGGCGAAGGCGCGCGCCGCCTCGATGAGGTGCCAGTGCCCCTACCGCCTCAGGGGGGTGATGGGG
>JBBIIQ010000138.1:0-5477 GCA_037446405.1 Armatimonadota bacterium
CTGGACAACACCGACCTCACCGGGGCCTGGCGCAAGCGCCTGGTGCGGGTGACCGTGGCGCGGGCACTGGAGGCGATTGGCGCGCAGCAGGGGGAAATCGGGTCTTCACCCGATACCCCTCACGGGGGGCGTTGCCTACGCTGAGGCCAATATCAAAACTGTATCAGGCCTCGGGGCCGCCGGCGGCCGCCGACGGCGCAAGCCCGCGGCAGGGAGGGTGAGCATCGTGGCCGCTCCAGCCCCGCAACCCGCCGCCCGCTTCCAGTTCCAGGAGATCCTCTACGAGAAGCGGGACGGTATCGCCACCGTCACCATCAACCGGCCGCAGGCCTACAACGCCTACACCACCACCACGCTGGCCGAGATGAGCCAGGCCTTCCAGGACGCCTCCTGGGACGATGCGGTGGGGGTGCTGGTGCTGACCGGCGCCGGGGACCGCGCCTTCTGCACCGGAGGCGACGTGAAGGAGTACGCCTCGGTGTACCTGCGCCGTCCCCGCAGGTACTGGGCGTACATGGGTCTGTTTGCCCAGACCCTGGACCTGCTGCGCAACCTGGGCAAGCCCGCCATCGCCCGCCTGAACGGCATCGTCGCCGGCGGAGGGAACGAGCTGAACGCGGCCTGCGACCTGGCGGTGGCGGCCGACCACGTCACCATCCGGCAGGTGGGGACACGGGTCGGCAGCGTCGCCGCCGGGGGGGCTACCCAGTGGCTCCCCCTGCTCATCGGCGACCGCCGGGCGCGGGAGATGCTGTTCACCTGCGAGCCGATCACCGCGCAGCAGGCGCTGGCGTGGGGCCTGGTCAACCGCGTGGTCCCCGCGGAGCAGCTCGATGCGGCTGTGGCCGACCTGGCGCACAAGATCCTGGACAAGTTCCCGGAGTGCGCGCGCTACACGAAGCAGCAGGTGAACTTCTGGAAGGACCTGGCCTGGGGGCTGACCATCGGCCACGCCCGCGACTGGCTCACCCTGCACATGGCCAGCTGGGAGCCGCTGGAAGGCATGACCGCCTTCGTGGAGAAGCGCCCGCCGGACTACGCCGGGCTGCGCCGGCGCGCGGCGGAGGGGAAGAGCAGCGAGCTGCCCTGGGGCGCCCCGGTGCGCACCTGTCAGGCGTGCGGGGCGAAGTACCTGCCGGAGGAGTTCACCTTCTGCGGCCGGTGCGGGGCCCGGCTGGAGGGCGGCGATGCCTGAGTTCGTGGAGCTCCTCCGCCAGGACGGAGTCGCCCGGATCACCCTCAACCGCCCGCCGCTCAACATCCTCCACTCGCCCATGCTGGAGGAGCTGACCGCAGCCCTGGAGGAGGCCGCTGTGGACCGTGTGCTCCTCTTCGCCGCTCAGGGGAGGGCGTTCTGCGCCGGCGTGGACGTCGGCGAGCATACCCCCGAGCGGGCCGGGCCGATGCTGGCCCGCTTTCACGGGATGTGCCGGCGCCTGATCGCTCTGGATATCCCCACCGTGGCGGCGGTGCATGGCGCCGCGCTGGGGGGCGGGTGCGAGGTGGTCGCGCTCTGCGACATCGTCGTCGCCGCCCGCTCTGCCACCTTCGGCCAGCCCGAGATCAAGCTCGCTGCCTTCCCGCCGGTAGCCGCCGCGGCGCTGGCGCAGGTCGTGGGGCTGCGCCGGGCGATGGCCCTGATGCTGACCGGGGAGACCGTCACCGCCGAGGCCGCGCAGGCGGCCGGGCTGGTGACGACCGTGGTCGATGACGAGGCTCTGGCCGGGGAGGTGGAGCGGGTGGTGGCGCACCTCGCCGCCTTGAGCGGCCCGGCCCTGCGCCTGGCCAAGCGGGCCGCGCTGGGGGAATTCCGCCGGGTGTTCGCGGAGGGACTGCAGCAGGCGGAGCGGCTCTATCTCGACGATCTCCTGGCTACTGACGATGCGCGCGAGGGGATCGCCGCCTTCCTGGAGAGGCGCGCGCCGGCCTGGCGCCACCGGTAGCCGAGGCATCTGGAGGGCATGATGCGCGCAGCCGTGTTCGAGGGTCCGGGGCGGCCGCTGGTGCTGGCGGAGATGCCCACCCCGCGGGTCGGTCCCAACGAGATCCTGGTGCGCGTGGCCGCGTGCGGGATCTGCCACACCGACCTGCACTACATCGACCACGGCGTGCCCACGTTCAAGGCTCCGCCGCTCATCCTGGGGCACGAGGCCTCGGGGATCGTGGCGGCCGTCGGCGCAGAGGTCGAAGGGTTCACGTCCGGCGACCGGGTGCTCTTGCCGGCGGTGCTCACCTGCGGTCGCTGCGCCCAGTGTCGGCGGGGGCGGGAGAACATCTGCGAGCGCATGGTCATGTTCGGGAACCACGTCGACGGCGCGTATGCCGAGTTCGTCGTGGCCCCGGCCCGGGACGTCTTCCCGGTCCCGGCGGAGATTCCGCTGGAGGAGGCGGCCATCATCGCTGACGCCATGTCCACGCCCTTCCACGCGGTGACGGTGCGCGGCCGGGTCCAGCCGGGGGACTGGGTCGTGGTCTACGGCTGCGGCGGGGTGGGGCTGAACCTGGTCCAGATCGCCGCGGCGGTGGGGGCCCGGGTGATCGCCGTGGACCTGGTCGAGGAGAAGCTGGCGCTGGCTGCCACCCTGGGCGCGCGGGAGACCATCAACGCCCGCACCGTGGAGCAGCCTCCCAGGGCGGTCAGGAAGTTGACCGACGGCGGGGCGGATGTCGCCTTCGAGGCGGTGGGGACCCCGGGGACCATTGCCGCCGCCTTCGACAGCGTGCGGCGCGGCGGCCGGCTGGTCCTGGTCGGGTACAGCCAGGCCCCCGCGGAGCTGAACGCCGCCCGGACCATGTTCTTCGAGATGGAGGTCGTCGGCTCGCTGGGCTGCCGGCCGGTGGACTACCCCCGGCTGATCGCGCTGGTCCAGGCGGGCCGGCTGCGGCTTGCTCCGCTGATCTCGCACCGTCTGCCTCTGGCGGAGAGCAATGAGGGGGTGGACCTCCTCCGCCAGGGGCGCTCGATTCGCGCGCTGGTCCTGCCGCAGGCGTGAGCCACGGGGTGGAGGGAGCATGGGGGAAGCGGGAGCACAGGCAGGGACTGCGGAGGCCCGTCGCCCCACCCGGGTGCGTCACGGACCGCTGACCCTGGATACGGAGCGCCGCGAGGCCGTCGTCTACGGCCGCGCCGTCCCGCTGACCCGTCTGGAGTTCGACTTCCTGCGCATGCTGCTGGAGGCGCCCGGTCGCACCTTCTCCCGCGATGAGGTGATCACGCGGCTGCACGCCGTGGATGGCAAGGTACCCGCGGACCGGGCACTGGACAACCTGGTGGTACGGCTGCGCCGCAAGCTGCGCGACGACCCGCGCCATCCCCGGCTGATCCAGGCCGTCTGGGGCCTGGGCTACCGCCTCGTCGCCCCGGCGGCGGAGGCGGGGCTGGAGCTGGCCCGCCAGGCGATCGACCTCCTCCCCGTCCCCGCCTTCCTGCTGGCGCGGGACCGCGCAGTGGTGGCCGCGAACCCCGCCGCGGAGCGGCTGGTGCAGCGCGTCCCCCGGGCCACGCCCTGCTACGACCTGCTGCAGTGCCGTGCCGGGACCTGCTCCCTGCGTGACCGCTGTGCCGGGCTGGAGGCGATGGCCTCGCGCCTCCCCGTGCAGCGCCGATACACGATCACCACGCCTGCGGGGCCGCTGGCCATGCAGGCGCTCTACCTGCCGCTGACCTTCGGCCACCAGACGTACTGCCTGCTTGTCCTCACCCGCGCCCGCTCCCGCCGGGGCTAGGCATCTTCCCCATCGGTTGGCGCCGAGCGCCGTCCCGGGCGATGGGACCGCATCGGGGACGTGGTCCGACGCTCGCGTCCGCCCCCAAGCCCCTCGTCACCCTCCGGCCGTGCCGGCCGCTCCAGACATGAGCTCGGCCCGGGCCGCGTTCGTCGCGACGCAGGCCCTGCTGCGCCACCAGATCCCCGACGGCGCCTGGGGGAGGTGATCGACCGGGTCCTGACGGCGCTGGAGTACCACCACGTCAGGCCGGTTGCCCGGGGCGGCCCGGCCGCCGTGGAGCTCTCACCCGGGAGGAGAGCGCAGTTCTGCCGCCGGCTCAGGGGCCACGTCTAGAGTCGGCCGCGGCGCCCTTCTTGATATCATTTTGGCACAGTTTTAGTGCACGCTTTTTTCAAAGATCGTGCAAAAAGCGGTATACGGCATGGGCCTCTCCCTGCAGGATGTGCTCGGCCGGTGCCGGGAGGTCGTCGAGGAGCCGGCACTTGCCTCCGTCCGCCGCTGGAAAGAGCGCTCGTCCTCAGCCAGGGTCGTCGGCTGCTACCCGGTCTATAGTCCAATCGAACTAGTCCATGCCGCGGGGGCGCTGCCTGTGGGCGTCATCGGCGGCGGCAACCAGGTGGAGATCGCCCACGCCGACGCCCGCTTCCAGTCCTTCATCTGTTCCGTGGTCAAGAGCACCCTGGAGTTGGGGCTGACCGACCGCCTGGCCTGCCTCGACGGCATCCTCTTCCACTCCATCTGCGACCCGGCGCGCAACCTGGCCGCCGTCTTCGCCCGGAATTTCCCCGCCCTGCGGGTGGAGTACATCCACTACCCGCAGAACCTCTCCTCACCCACGGCGGTCACCTACCTGGTGGCAGAGCTACAGCGGATCCGCTCCGTGCTGACCGAGGTGACCGGTCGCCAGGTATCCCCCGCCGCGCTGCGCGACAGCATCGCGCTCTACAACCGCTGGCGGGCGCGCATCCGCGACCTCTACGCCCTGCGGCGCAGCGCTCCCGAGCGGCTCTCCGCAGCCGAGTCGTTCCTCCTGCTGCGGGCCGGGACGTTGATGCCGGTGGAGGAGCACCTGACGCTGCTGGAGACAGCCCTGCGCGAGCTGGCGCAGCGGCCGGCAAAGCGGCAGGACCGTATCGCCGTCCTGGTCGAGGGAGCCTTCTGCGAGCAGCCGCCCGTCGACCTCATCGCAGCGCTGGAGCAGGCCGGCTGCTACCTCCTGGACGACGACTTCCTGCTGGGCTGGCGCTGGTTTGTCGACGACGTCCCAGAGGACGGTGACCCCCTGGAGGCGCTGGCCACGAGCTACATCGACCGCAGCGTCTCCTGCGGCACCAAGCACGACCTGCGCGCCCCCAGGCCTGCGCAGTTGATCCGCCGCGTGCGGGCGGCGGGGGCGGACGCGGTGCTCTTTCTCTGCGCCAAGTTCTGCGAGCCCGCCCTCTTCGACTACGCCCTCTACCGCCGCGCCCTGGAGGAGGCCGGCATCCCGCACCTCTTCCTGGAGTTCGAGGAGAAGATGTGGATCTTCGACCGCATGCGGGGCGAGGTGGAGACGTTCGTGGAGTCCATGCTCTTCGGCTGACGGGGGAGGCGCGGTGGCGGACCCAAAGACCAGCTATCAGGGCCGGATTCACCTGCTCCAGAAGGAGCTGATGGGGCGCTACTACCAGGAGCTGACGGCGGCCGCCGACGTCGGTGGCCCCCCGGCCGCCTACATGCTGATCAGCGGCAACCCCGTGGAGCTGGTG
>JBBIIQ010000139.1:0-5412 GCA_037446405.1 Armatimonadota bacterium
AAGATCGCCGACTATCCCTTCACGACCACGCAGCCGGCCCTGGGGGTGGTCCGCGTCGCCGACGGCCGCTCCTTCGTCCTGGCAGAGATCCCCGGGCTGATCGAAGGCGCGCACCTGGGCGCCGGGCTGGGACACGACTTCCTCCGGCACATTGCCCGCACGCGCGTGCTCATCCACCTCCTGGACCTGGCCGCCGAGCGCGACCCGCTGGCGGACCTGGACGCCGTCAATGAGGAGCTGCGCCTCTACGACCCCGCCCTGCTGCAGCGGCCGGCGCTCGTGGCGCTGAACAAGGTGGACCTGCCGCCGGCCCGTGCCCGCGTCGCCGCCGTGGAGGCACAGCTGAGCGCGCGCGGCCTTCGCGCCTGGCCCATCTCCGCCGCCAGCGGCGAGGGGGTGGACGACCTGATGCGCGCGGCAGCGGACCTGCTGCAGCGGGAGAGGACCGCCCATGCGGCGGGGCGAACCACGAGCTGATGGCCGCACGCCGTCGCCTGGGCATCATGGGCGGGACCTTCGACCCTATCCACTACGGGCACCTGGTCACCGCCGAGGAGGCGCGGGTGCAGTTCGACCTGGCGCAGGTCGTCTTCGTCCCCAACCGCCACCCGCCGCACAAGGACCCCCGCGAGGTCTCCGACCCGGCCCACCGCTACCTGATGACGGTGCTGGCCACGGCGACCAACCCCTACTTCACCGTCTCCCGCGCGGAGATTGAGCGGGAAGGGCCCTCGTACACCATCGACACACTGCTGGCCTTCCGGCAGCGCCACCCGGAGGCGGGGCTCTACTACATCACCGGCGCGGACGCCATCCTGCAGATCCTCCGCGGGGAGTGGGAGGACTCCCCGCGCCTGCTGGGCCTGTGCGACTTCATCGCCGCCACCCGCCCCGGCTTCGTCCTGGACCACGACGCGGTGCGGGCGAATAACGTGACCGGCCGGCGGCTGGACAACATCCACTTCATGGAGATTCCCGCGCTGGCCATCTCCTCCACCGACATCCGCCGCCGCGTCGCCCAGGGGAAGCCCATCAAGTACCTGGTGCCCGAGCCGGTGGAGCACTACATCGTCAAGCACGGCCTCTACCGGCTCGAGCCGGCGGACCGCGCCGGCGCCCGCCGCTCCCGGGATGGGTGAGCCTCCCAGCCTCCTCCGGGCGCGGGCAGCAGCCGCCGCGGCGGAGGCCAAGGCCGCCGAGCAGGTGGTCGTCCTCGACCTGCGGACGCTGACGCTGGTCACCGACTTCTTCGTCATCTGTACGGCCACCAGCCGCGTGCACATGAAGGCGGTGCGCGAGGGGATCGAGGAGGCCATGGAGCGGGCGAACTGTCGGCTGCAGGCGCGGGAGGGCGATGAGGAGGCGCAGTGGGTGCTGCTGGACTACGGCGATGTGGTCGTGCACGTGCTCAGCCCCCAGACGCGCGCCTTCTACAAGCTGGAGCGCATGTGGGCCAGCGCCCCGCAGGTGGCCGTCTCCGGCGGGAGGACGGGGTAGGCGGCGGTGCTGCTGGCGCTGCGCCCCGCCGCCTCTGATCACGTGCCGCTGCTGGTGGACCTCCACGAGCGGGCCTACCGCGGCGGCTACTCCGCATCCTTTGACCGCTACGGCCCCATCACGCCGGGGGACCTCTGGTGGGTGCGCACGGAGAAGGAGCTGCTCCTGGTGGAGATCAACCACCGGCCCGCCGGCATGGTCCTCATGGGCAAGGGCGACGGTAGGGCGCTGGTGGCGGAGGAGGTCATCGTCGACCCGGCCGCCGGCGGGATGGCGGCGGCCGGGGAGGGCGTCGCGGAGCTGGCCGCCGGAAAGACGCGGGAGGCCGATCCCGCACGAGCGGCACTGGTGCGGCGGCTGGGCGCTGCCCTGCTGCAGCACGTCCGCCGCAGGCGGGCGGAGCGCTTCCTCCTGCGCACCGCTGAGGCGAACCCGCTGGGGGTGCCTCTGGCCCGCACCCTGGACCTGGGGTTTGTCAACTTCCTGGTCGTCCTCTCCCTGCACCCCCACAGCCGGCAGGCGGTGCGCCCGCCGCAGGGGTACACCATCCGCAGGGCGGCCGGTGCCGACGCCCCGGAGCTGGCGCGCATCTACCGGGAGTGCACCACGCCCGCTCCCGCGCCCGCTGACGTAGAAGCGCTCCTGCAGCGGCCAGGGGTCAGGGCCTGGGTGGCGGAGCGCGACCGGTACGCGGTGGGATTCCTCATCGCCGAGGCCCACCGCGGGGGGTTCGGCGATCTGGCGGTGGGAGTGCGCGAGGGGCACCGGCGGCGCGGCCTGGGGCGCGCCCTGGCCACAGCGGCAGCGAACTTCTTCCACGAGCGGCAGATCCCGGCCGTGGCGCTCGTCTGGGGCGGCGAGGGTGGGGCGCAGGCCTACTACCGGAGCGTCGGGTTTGCCACCGAGCGGGTCTACCTCTTCTTCGAGCGGCCGGTTTGACAGCGGCGGGGGCCTTCGCTATGCTGGCCGCGCCATGGATGGCGGCTTGCCCGCAGCCAACCGCTGCTTTGTCTGCGGTCCGGAGAACCCCGTCGGATTGCGCCTGCGGTTTTCCCCGCAGGGCCCCGGCGTGGCCGCCGAGTTCGTCCCCGGCGAGGAGCACATCGGCTGGGAGGGGGTGATCCACGGCGGCCTGATCGCGGCGGTCCTGGACGACGCCATGGCCAACATCTGGGCCTGGCGCGGCACGCCCGCGGTGACCACCAGCATCTCCGTCCGCTTCCGCCGTCCGGTCCGCCCCGGGGAGCGGCTGCGGGTCTTCGCCGAGCCTGTGGGCGCGCGGCGCTCGGCCATGCAGCGGGCCCGGGGGACGGTGATGCGGTCCGACGGCACCCTGGTCGCCGATGGGGAGGGCGTGGTCATGGTGGGGCCCCGCGCCGCCGGCCTGCCGGAGGGCTGATGGCTGGAACGGAGCGCCAGCGCGACATCGCCACAAACCGCCGTGCCCGCTACGAGTACCACATCGAGGAGACGGTGGAGGGCGGCCTGGTCCTCACCGGCACCGAGGTGAAGTCGCTGCGTGCCGGCCGGGCCAGCCTGGCGGAGGCCTTCGCCCGGGTGGAGCGCGGCGAGGTCTGGATCCACGGGATGCACATCCCGCCCTACGAGGCGGGCAGCGTTTTCAACCACGACCCGCTGCGCTCCCGCAAAGTGCTGCTGCACCGCAGCGAGATCAACCGACTGCTGGGGAAGGCGCAGCAGAAGGGCTACACCCTGATCCCCCTGCGCCTCTACTTCCGGCGGGGCGTGGCCAAGGTGGAGCTGGCGGTGGCGCGGGGCAAGAAGGCCTACGACAAGCGGGAGGCCATCGCCCGGCGGGAGGCGCAGCGGGAGATGGCACAGGCGCTCAAGCGCGGTCTCCGGGGGTCTGGCCGGCGGTGACTTCTGGTATACTTCTAGGTGGTCGAGATACGGGGGCGATCGGTCTCGACTGGGTGGGAAGAAGCAGGGTGGCGAGCCGAGGTGCCAGGACCTCGTTAATCAACTGGCAGACGCGATAAGCGTCAACACCAACTACGCACTCGCCGCTTAAGAAGCGGTGACGTCCTCCCGGGAGGGCCGGCGGCCCGGGCAGGGCGCGACAGGCCGGCTACTCGTCGCGGTCTCGGCCCGGGGCCGCGCCGGGGAAGCCAATCGGGCTGGTCGCCGGAGGATCCGGTCCGCGGGAGCACCGGCGGCGAGACGAAAACGCGGGCTACGCTCGTAGAGGCCTTGCCCTCATTCACTCAGGACGCGGGTTCGATTCCCGCCGCCTCCACCAGCATTTTTGCCTCCCCGCCGGCCCGTTCACTTGACACGCCACCTCCGAAAGATGTCTACTCTAATCAAGTTTAATCGATTTGCGTTGCAGGTCGTTTGTTGGAGGAGGCCGGAATGGGCTCAGGCGAACGCTGGGTCGGGGTGAATGAGGTAGCCACCCATCTCGGCGTGGCCAAGGATTCCGTCTACCGCTGGGTGGAGTCAAGAGACCTGCCGGCGCACCGGGTTGGGCGGCTGCTCCGCTTCAAGTTGTCGGAGGTGGACGCCTGGGTCGAAGCGGGTGGCGGGGAAAGGGAGGCGCAGGCCACTGCGGGGCGCGCGACGAGGACCAGATCGCCGAAGGAAAGGCGTCCGCGATGAGCGATGACCCTTGCGCGCTCAAGGAAGCCCAGGTCGTGATCGGCGCGTTCTTCAGCGAGCCGATGCGCATCGAGACCGTCCGACCCGCCGGGCCGGGCGCGTGGACCCATTCTTCACGCCTTCGACCGCCAGGAGGAGCACATGTACGAGTTCCAGATCCTGGGCCGGGGACGATAGATCCGAAGGCCAGGTGGAACGTGCCGCCCGTGACCGTGGAAGATCCCTTCGATAACAGGAAGCCCGCCGGTCACCTGAGGCGCACCTCCATCGGCTCCCTCGGCCTGAAGGTCGGCGAGGCGTTCGGCTACTGGTTCGACTTCGGCGACGACGGGCGGCGTCAGGCCTATGTGCTCGCCATCGACGAGGGTGCCCCGCGCGGGAAGTTGCCGAAGGTCACGAGGCGCGTCGCACAGAGCCCGCCGCAGTACGAGGACTGGGACGAGGAGGCGTGATGGCCCGCACGCAGCCGGGCCCGGTCCGGAAGGCCAGCGGACTACGAGGCCGCGGTCGATCACCTGCGGCGTCAGCCAGACAGATACAGCCCGCGGCAAGGGCGAGCGGGAAGCGGACGAAGCGTAACGCCGCGAAGGGGAACCCCTGGCAGGCGATCGAGGGGATGGTCCGACGTATCGTGAAGCTGTTCGACCCGGAGCGGATCATCCTGTTCGGCTCGTACGCGCGGGGGACAGCCGGACCAGATAGCGACGTCGATCTCCTGGTCGTCCTGCCAGTCTCAGGTTCCAAGCGCGAGAAGCAGATTGAGATCGGGCTGGCTCTGGATCGCTTCAACGTACCCGTTGACGTCATTGTCACCACACCGGAGGAGTTCGCCTGGCGCAGAGAGATCCCGGGGACGATCGAACGGCCGGCGGCCCGCGAGGGGAAGGTTCTCTATGCCCGAGCGTGAGCGCGCTCACACCGTCGTTCGTGAGTGGGTCGCCAAGGCCGAGAACGATTTCAAGGCTGCCGCTCACACGCTTCGACTGGGCGAGGACTGCCCGACGGATACTGTCTGCTTTCACGCAGCAAGCCGTTCGTTTGACCCCAGCGAGTTGGCGACACCGCCCCCGTCCTTGAGGCGCTGCTGAACGAGTCCGTCGGCGTGGGCTACCTGGACCGGAACTGGCCCCCCGGCGTCGTCACCGTAGGACCTCACGGTGACCTCGACGAACGGTCTCCCGGCAGGCGTGACGGGCACCGCCTGCTGAAGCTTCTGCGCCTTTGTTTTTCGAAGACTGGACTCCTCGCTCCAAAAGCCCCGGAGCTTCTTGAGCTTCTCATCTTTTTCTTTTCGGA
>JBBIIQ010000140.1:0-5408 GCA_037446405.1 Armatimonadota bacterium
GGACGTCCTGGTCGTCGGCGGCACCCCCGCTGGCATCGCCGCCGCGGCGGCCGCGGCGCGGGCCGGCGCCCGCGTGCATCTGGTGGAAGTCCTGCCCAAGATGGGCGGGGTGATCACCTGGGCCTGGCTGACCACCTGGGACATGAACCTCACCCCCGACGGCGCCCACCTGACACGGGGCATCTTCTGGGAGTACTACAGGGCGCTGGGGCTGAGCTTCGACCTGGAGGAGGCCATAACCAAGCTCACCTGGCACGTCTACCGCGAGCGCCTGGTGGGCTCGACGACCAACGCCCCGCTGGTGCGGGTGCTGCGCGAGCAGGGGCGCGTGGTGGGCGCGGAGTTCGATGACCGGGACTGGCAGCGCCCGCTGACGGTCCGCGCGCGGCAGGTCATCGACGCCACCGAGGACGCGGACCTGGCCGCCGCCGCCGACGTCTCCTATGTGCTGGGGCGCCCCGGGCCGGGAGGCGTCCCCTGGATGCAGGCGGCCGGCCTGATCTTCCGCGTCGGTGGCGTGCAGTGGCAGGAGCTGGCGGCGGACCTGCTGCGGCGGAAGGGCGCGGGGGCCGATCCGGCCGCCTGGGGCATCAACGGGCGGGCGGCCTGGGGCTACCAGCCGCTGATGAAGCGCTACAGGCCCACGCAGCCCGGGACGGCGGTGCTGGGGCTCAACCTGGCGCTGCAGCGCGACGGCAGCGTGCTGATCAACAGCCTGCAGATCTTCGGTGTGAACGGCGTGGACCCGGCTTCGGTGGAGGACGGCATGGCCAGGGGCCGGGCGGAGCTCCCGCCGCTGGTAGCGTTCCTGCGGGAGACGATTCCCGGCTTCGCCCAGGCCCAGCTCGGGGGGCACGCGCCCATGCTCTACATCCGCGAGACCCGGCACATCCGGGGGATGTACACCCTGGAGGTGGAAGACATCTTCGCCAACCGCATCTTCCCCGACCGCATCGCCGTGGCCTCCTACCCCATCGACATCCACCCCTACGTCCCGGGGTGGGTCAGCCCGTTCGCACCGGTGCGCCACGTCTACACCATCCCGCTGCGGGCGCTGGTGCCCGTGGAGGTGGACAACCTGCTCGTCGCCTCCCGCGCCTTCTCCGCCACCTCCGAGGCGGCGGGGTCGGCGCGGGTCGTCCCCACCACCATGGCCCTGGGCCAGGCCGCCGGGGTCACCGCCGCGATCTGCGCCCGGCGCGGCTGCACGCCCCGCGAGGTGGTCCGCTCCGCCGGGCTGCTGGCGGAGGTACAGCACACGCTGCGTGCCCAGGGCGCTCCCATCGGCGGGGACGGCACCCCCTGAGGATCGCCTGACGGCCGCAGGCGCCGCGCCCTCTGCACCCCCGCCGTGCGCCGTCTAGGCCCCTGCCGTTCTGGGCAGGGGGTAGAGGGAATTGCTCAGGCGATGCTGAGGATTTCGCGCCCTGTGGGAGTGCGGCTCTTCGACCTAGCCAGCCTGGTCCTGCTGGCCACGCCGGTGCTGGCCCTGGTGCTGCTGCTGCGCAACCCGAGCCTCGATCCGCAGGTGCAGGTCCCCGGCTTCCACTTCGCCATCGTCACCCTCACCTCGCTGTGCGGCATCTGGCTCGCCGCCCTGGTCCTGCGCGCGGCTGACCGCCTGGGGGAATCGCGCACCTTCTTCCTCGGGCTCTCCTTCCTGGCGGTGGCGGGGTTCTTCTTCATCCACGGGCTGCTCACGCCTGGGGTGGTCGTCCACTACGTCAGCACGGGCATCGGCTGGGCGCCGCCGCTGGGCCTGCTGCTGGGGGCGACGTTCCTGGCGCTGTCCAGCGAGCGGCTGCGGCCGGGGCGGCAGTCGCGCTGGTTCCAGCGACGGCGGGGGATCCTCCTGGGGCTGCTGCTGGTGTGGGCCGGGTTTCTGGTGCTCTCGGTGGCCCGCCCGGGACTGCTGGCAAACCACCCCACCTCCCTATCCGGCTACGCGGCGACGCGGCCGCAGCGGCTGGCGGTCCCCGGATACGCCGCCATGCTGACGCCCGCCGGGCCCATCCCCCCCAGCGACGGCGCCCCGGCGGAGGGAGCGCCGGCCGCCTTCCCCTGGATCTCCATGACCATCCTCGGCATCTCCGCCGGGCTCTACCTGCTGACCGCCTGGCGCTACGCCCGCAACTACCGGTTGACCCGGATGCCGCAGCACGCCACGGTGGTGGCCGGCGTGATCATGCTGGCGGAGAGCCAGCTCTCGTTCTTCTTCGCCTCCACCTGGCGGATCAGCTGGTGGGAGTACCACCTGCTGGTCCTGCTGGGCTTCGCCACGATCCTCTACGGGCTGCTCACGGGGTACCGACAGCGCGGCGGGGTGACCGCGACCATCACCAGCCTGATGCTGGACGGCTCGGTCCAGGCGCTGGAGCGCAGCTACAGCGAGGTCCTCACCGCCCTCGTCGCCGCCGTGGAGACGCGGGATCCCTACACCAAGGGGCACTCCCAGAAGGTGGCACGGATCGCGGCGCAGATCGGTGAGGCGATGAATCTCCCTCCCGAGGCGCTGCGCCTGCTCTTCCAGGCGGGGTTGCTGCACGACGTGGGGAAGATCGGCATTCCCGACGCCATCCTGAACAAGCCCGGGCGCCTTACCCCCGAGGAGCTCCAGCTGGTCAGGACCCACCCCCTCCTCTCGGAGGACATCGTTGGCCGCATCCCCTCGCTGCGCCCGACGCTGGAGGCGATCCGCTGGCACCACGAGCGGCTGGACGGCTCCGGCTACCCGGAGGGGCTGCGCGGCGAGCGCATCCCCCTGGAGGCGCGCATCCTGGCCGTCGCCGACGTCTACGACGCCATGACGTCCGGCCGCTCGTACCGCGCCGCCTGGTCTGAGGCCGCCGTGCTGGCCTACCTGCGCCAGGAGGCGGGCCGGCTCTTCGACGCCCGCTGCGTGGCGGCACTGCACCGGGCGCTGCAGCGGCAGGAGGAGGCGGGTCAGGCTGCCGCGCCGGCGGACGCCGCGGTCGCAGGAGGCAGCTGAGGAGCGCCCGGCGGCGACCTCTGGCTGCCGGGGGCACACAGGCCAGCGGGGCGCTTCCGGGAGCGCCCCGCTGGCTGCTGCGCTAACCCTACCTCGCTACCGGCCGCTGCTTGGCTTACCGGCCGCCCAGGATGGCGTCCTTGGCCGCCTTGGCCACGCGGAAGCGGACCACGCGCCGGGCGGGGATGCGGATCGGCTCACCGGTCTGGGGGTTGCGCCCCATCCGCGCCTTGCGGTTGACCAGGACCAGTTTACCGATGCCGGGGATCGTAAAGGAGTTCTTGGCCTCGCGGTAGGCCAGTCGGGCCAGCTCGTCCAGGAACATGTTGGCCTGCTTCTTGGAGACGTCCAGCTTGCCAGCCAGGTAGTCGGCGATCTTGGCCTTCGTCATGGGCTTCGCCATTCACGTCCTCCTCTGCTCGTGCTGGTGTGATGCTGCCTGTCTGCCGTTTCCGCAGCGGAGGCGAAATTCCTGCAGGGAGGCGCGGGGTCTGCGCCCCCAGGGGATCCCTGCACGGGAGGGAAGCGGGCGGAGCCTAGACGGCGCGGAAGGCCAGGAGAAGGCCGTCGCGGATCGGGATGACGGAGGCGATCCAGCGCGGATCGGAGGTGATCATCTGCACCGCCCGTCGGATGCCCTCGGTGCTGGCCGACCGCTCGCGGGCGTCGAAGACCCGCCCCTGCCAGAACACGTTGTCGACGATGAGCACCCCGCCGGGCCTCAGCTTCTCGGCGATGACCGGCAGCGAATCCGGATAGGCTGCCTTGTCGATGTCGTTGAAGATCAGGTCGAAGAGGCCTTCCGTCTCCCGCAGCGCTCCGACGGCCTCGGCCACCCGATACCGCACGACCTGGTCATACCCGAGGGCCTGCAGGTGCCTGCGGGCTTTCAGGGAGAGCGCCTCGTCCCAGACCACGTGATAGACCGTCCCGCCGCCGTTCTCCTGCACGGCCCGGGCGAGCCACGCGGTGGAGTAGCCGTAGCCCGAGCCCATCTCGAAGATGCGGCGGGCCCCGACCATCCGCGCCACCTGGTAGCAGAAGTGGCCGGCCACCGGGCCGATGATGGGGAACCCCACACGGCGGGCGTACTCCTCCATGGCCTGCATCTCGCGCGGCCGGGGCGGAACGATCCCCTGCAGGTACCGCGTGAGTTCGGGAGCCAGCAGCTCTCCTCTCATGGGCTCCTCCGGCAGTTCCGCATCGCGGAAAGGTGGTGGCTCCATGATACTCGGGGAGGCAACGGGGCGGAGGGAGCCCGCCCCGCCGGGAAGGCGAGGCCTCCTCGTGGTACGGGCTCCCCGCTCCGCTCGCGCACGCCTTCCTTCTCCCCGGCACCTTCGGTAGCATGAGGCCGTGCCCGGAGGCGCCGTCTGGACGGTTGAACTGCCGTTGGTGGGCCCCGGTGGGGAACCGGTGGACCTGTGGCGGGTGCTCCTCTCTCACGGGTGCGCCTTGCTACCGCCCGGCCACCTGAACGAGTCCGCGCGCGTCTTCGAGATCACGCTGCCGGTGGACGGAGGCCGGCCGCGCATCGTGCAGATTGCGGCGGGGCGGCCAGGACACGCCCGGCTGACCGCGGTGGGGCGGCCGCCGTCGGAGGGGCAGGCCGCAGCGCTGGTCCGCGCGGCCCGGCACATCCTTCGCCTGGACGAGGACCTCTCCCCCTTCTACGCCCTCATCCATCGCGACCCGGATCTGGCGTGGGCGGTCCAGGGCGCCGGCCGGATGGCCCGCGGCACGACGGTCTTTGAGGACGTGGTGAAGACGATCTGCACCACCAACTGCACGTGGGCGGCGACAGAGCGCACGGTGCAGGCGCTGGTGGCGCACCTGGGCGTCCCCGCTGTCGGCGCGCCGCCGGTCGGCTGGCGCGGGCGGACGTTTCCCACGCCGGAGGCGATGGCTGCCGCCAGGCCGGCATTCTACCGCAGCGTGGTCCGGGCCGGGTATCGCGGCCCGTACCTGCGCTCCGTGGCGCGGATGGTGGCGGACGGCGTGGTGGACCTGGAGGGGCTGGGCCGGGCGCGGCCGGAGGAGATTCCCGACGAGGAGGTGGAGCGACGGCTGCGGGCGCTGCCCGGGGTCGGCCCCTACGCCGCCGCCCACATCATGCTCATGCTGGGCCGCTACTCCCGCCCCATCCTCGATTCCTGGACCCGGCCGAAGTACGCTCGCGTGACGGGCGGCCGCGCCTCGGATGCCACCATCCTCCGCCGCTTCCGCCGCTACGCCCGCTACGCCGGGCTGGCGTTCTGGCTGGTCCTGACGCGGGACTGGGTGGAGGACTGACCCTCCCCGGGGATCGCGCGCACGTTGAACAGGACGGCGCTCGGCTGCCCGCGGACCTCGTGCGCGAAGCCAAGGCCACGGCGGCGAGTACGTGAGCGTGCTTCCAGGGGTCGTCGTGCGCCAGCTT
>JBBIIQ010000141.1:0-5369 GCA_037446405.1 Armatimonadota bacterium
ATCATGCCCTGGTTCACAAGGCCAAGGTGGCTGACGCTGCTCATGGCGCCCCGCCGCTCCTGGGGGGGCTGGGCCATGTAGAGATCCCCCCGTAGATGACCCCCACCACCGCCAGGGTCAGCAGCAGCGGCGCGGCGGAGGCGGCCACCTCGGGGAAGAGCCCCAGGGAGAAACGGAGGAACCCGTAGGTCCCCATCTTCAGCAGGAGAGCCGCCAGGATGACGCTGCCGGCGGTGGGCGCCTCCACGTGCGCGTCCGGCAGCCAGGTGTGCAGCGGCCACAGCGGCACCTTTACGGCGAAGGCCAGGGTGAAGGCGGCGAAGAGCCAGGGGCCCAGCCCCGCCGGCAGCGCCGCTTCCTGCAGGCGCAGCAGGTCGAAGGTGCGCGCGCCCGCCGGCGCTGCTGCCAGGTAGAGGGCGATGATGGCCACCAGCATCAGCACGCTGGCGGCCATGGTGTACAGGATGAACTTGTTGGCGGCGTAGGTGCGCTGCGGGCCGCCCCAGATCCCGATGAGGAAGTACATGGGGACCAGCACCGCCTCCCAGAAGACGTAGAACAGCACCAGGTCCAGGCTGAGGAAGGTCCCCAGGACGGCTGTCTCCAGGAGGAGCATGGCCACCGTGAACTCCCGCACCTTCTCCGTAATCGCCCCCCACGAGGAGAGCAGGGCGATGGGAAAGATGACCGCGGTGAGCATCACCAGGAGCAGCGAGATTCCGTCCACCCCCAGCGCATACTCGATGCCCAACAGCGGCACCCACGGCCGGCGGACGACAAACTGCATCTCCCCGCTGCCCGGGGTAAAGGGCGCGACGAGGCGGACGGCCAGGACCAGGGCGGCCAGGCTGGCCAGCCATCCCACCCAGCGCGCTGCGGCGGCGCGCGCCCGCGGCAGCGCCGCCACCACGGCGGCGCCGATGGTCGGGGTGAAGATCAGCCAGGTGAGCATCAGCGCGCCACCCAGTAGGCCATGAGCAGAATCGCCCCCACGAGGATGGCCGCCGCGTACTGCCGGATGTAGCCGGTCTGCAGCCGGCGCAGCCCCCGGGCTCCTGCGGCGGCCAGCGCCCCGATCCCGTTCACCGCGCGGTCGATGAGGCCGAGGTCCACCGGGCCTGCCAGGAGGAGGGCGAGCCGCTTGGATGCGGGGACGAGGATCCCGTCGTACAGGTCGAGCAGGTACCAGTGACGGCGGAAGAAGTGAGCCACCCAGCCCAGGTCGGGGTCGCGTCGCTCGCGGTAGCCGAGCCAGCCGATGCCCAGGCCGGCCAGGGCGGCGAGCAGGGCCAGCGCCGCAGCGAAGACCCCGGGGGCGGGGGCGTGGGGCGCGCCCAGGGCGAACTGCGGCGCCAGGAACTCCAGCAGCGGCGCGCCCACCAGCCGCACGCCGAGCAGCCCGCCGCCCAGGCTGAGGGCGGCGAGGGCGAGCATCGGCCAGAGCATCACCGGCGGGGCCTCGTGCGGGTGCGCTTCCCGGTGCGGCCGGTCGAAGAAGGTGTAGCGGGTGGCCCGCGCCACATACACCGCCGTCACCAGGGCGGTGGCCAGCCCCAGGAGGAACGGCAGCGGGCTCCCTCCGGCCGCGGCGTGCTCCCACGCGCCCTCCAGGATCAGGTCCTTGCTGAAGAAGCCGGCAAACGGCGGAATGCCCGCCAGGGCCAGCGCGCCGACGACGAAGCTCCCGGCGGTGTAGCGCAGCGGGCGGGCCAGCCCGCCCAACATGCGCATGTCCACCACGTTGTCCATGGCGTGCATGACGCTGCCGGCGGCCAGGAAGAGCAGCGCCTTGAAGAAGGCGTGGGTGGTCAGGTGGAAGATGCCGGCGGTGGGGGCCAGCACCCCCATGGCCAGGAACATGTAGCCTAGCTGGCTGATGGTGGAGTAGGCCATCACCCGCTTCATGTCCCACTCCACCAGGGCGGCGGTGGCGGCAAAGAGGGCCGTGAGCGCGCCCACCGTGGCCACCACGGCCAGCGTCGCCGGGTGGGTGAACAGCGGGAAGAGGCGCGCGATCATGTAGACCCCGGCGGTGACCATGGTGGCCGCGTGGATCAGGGCGGAGACGGGGGTGGGGCCCTCCATGGCGTCGGGCAGCCACGTATACAGCGGCAGCTGCGCCGACTTCCCCGTGGCCCCGGCGAACAGCAGCAACGACGCCCCAACCAGCACCGGGGCGGGCAGCGTGGCGGCCTGCGCGCCGATGGCCGACAGCTCCAGCGTCCCCAGGCGCGTCCACAGCAGCAGGATCCCCAACAGGAACGCCGCGTCCCCCATGCGGTTGACCACGAACGCCTTGCGCCCGCTGCTGGCGGCGCGCTCCCGGTCGAACCAGAAGCCGATCAGCAGGTAGGAGCACAGCCCCACCAGCTCCCAGCCCACGAAGAAGACTAGCAGGTTGCGCCCCAGCAGCAGCAGCAGCATGGAGGCCATGAAGAGGTTCAGGTACGCGAAGTAGCGGCTGTAGGCCCGCTCCTGCGCCATGTAGCCGACAGAGTAGATGTGGATGAGCAGCCCCACGCCGCTCACGACGAGCGCCATCACCAGGGAGAGGCGGTCCAGCAGCAGCCCCGCCTCCACGGTGAAGGCGCCCGCGGCGATCCATGTGAAGAGGGTCCGCTCCGCCGGCGTGCCGCGGAAGGTCAGCCAGGCGCTTGTGGCCGCCGCCGTGGCCAGGGCCACGCTGCCGCACCCCAGCAGCGCCACGGCGCGGCGCGGCAGCCGTCCTCCCACCAGGCCCAGCACTAGCCAGCCCAGGGCCGGCCACAGCGGAATCGTCCAGGCGAAGCTAGCCACGGAGCAGGTGCACCTCGTCCAGGTCGACCGTGGCGCGGGAGCGGAAGATCTCCACGATGATGGCCAGCCCCACCACCACCTCCACCCCGGCCACAACGATGGTGAAGAAGACCGCCAGCTGCCCGTCCATGGAGGGCAGGTGGCGGCTGAGGGCGACGAACGTCAGGTTGACCGAGTTGAGCATCAGCTCGATGGACATGAAGACGATGAGCGCGTTGCGCCGCACCAATACCCCGACCGCGCCCAGGGAGAAGAGGAGGGCGCCGAGGACCAGGTAGGCGGGCAGGGGCACCGTCACCGCGGCACCGCCTCCACCTTGGCCTCCACCTCGGCCGGCAGGCGCGCCGCCGCGGGCGCCCGCAGCACCAGAGCCCCCTTGGCCAGCACCACCGCGGCGACGATCCCCACCAGGAGCACCACGGAGGCCAGCTCGAACGGCAGGAGGAAGCGGGTGAAGAACAGCCGCCCCACGGCCTCGGCGCTGCCGAAGCCCTCAGGCGGGGGCGGCGCCGGATCCGCCAGGCCGGGGGCGCGCAGGGCGGCGAAGAGTACCCCGGCGAGGAAGAAGGCGGCGACGAGGGTGGCTCCGGCCCGCCGGGGCCGCAGGCCCCGGGTGGCGGGCTCGCCGGTGGCCATGTGCAGCAGCATGATGACGAAGAGGAAGAGGACGACGATGGCGCCGGCGTAGACGATCACCTGGAGGACGGCGATGAACTGCGCCCCCAGCAGCAGGTAGAGCCCGGCCAGCGCGCCCAGGACCATGAGCAGGGCCAGCGCGCTGTGGATGGCCCGGGCGGAGGCGACCACTCCCAGCCCGCCGGCCAGGGCCAGCGTGGCGAAGAGGACGAAGAGAACGGGTTCCATCACACCACCCGATGGGGGTCGCGGCCGCTGGCCCCGGGATACGGCTCGGTCAGCATGGGCTTGGTGTAGATCAGCGCCGCCCGGCTGGGGCCTGCCAGCTCGTAATCGTGCCCCAGGACGATGGCCCCCGTGGGGCACGCCTCCTCGCAGAAGCCGCAGAAGATGCAACGCAGCATGTTGATCTGGAAGTCGGCGGCGTGGCGCTCCCCGCGGCTGACCTGGTGCTCGGGGGTGTTCTCCGCAGCCTGGACGAAGATGGCCTGGGAGGGGCAGACGATGACGCAGAGCTCGCAGCCTATGCACCGTTCCAGGCCGTACGCGTACCGGGTCAGCCAGTGGCGGCCCTTGAAGCGCGCCTCCACCGGGGGCTTCCTGTCCGGGTAGGCCACCGTCACCGGCGGGCGGGCGAGGACGCGCAGGGTCACCCCCAGGCCGCGGAAGATACCCAGCACCTGCCGCAGGCCCACCGCCACCGTCGCGCTCACCCGCCTCCCCGGCGCACCCTACGCCCCCCGCAGCGCCACCACCACGGCGGCGAGCAGCACGTTGAGGAAGCCCACGGGCAGCAGCACCTTCCAGCCCAGGGCCATGAGCTGGTCGTGCCGCACACGGGGCAGCGTCGCCCGCAGCCAGATGAAGAAGAAGACGCCGGCCAGGATCTTCAGGACCACCCAGAGGGGGCCGGGCAACCACCTCCCCACGAGCGGCGGCCCGTACCAGCCGCCGAGGAAGAGGGTGGCCACCAGCGCGCTGATGGTGATCACGGACATGTACTCGCCGACGTAGAACATGGCGAACTTGAACCCGCCGTACTCGGTCTGGTAGCCGGCGATCAGCTCCTGCTCCGCCTCCGGCAGGTCGAAGGGCGCACGGTTGGTCTCCGCCACCCCGGCGACCAGGAACAGGAGGAAGGCCACCGTCCCGTAAGGGAAGCGGAAGACGAACCAGAGCTCCCGCTGCGCCTCGACGATCTGCACCGTGGACAGCGACCCGGCCAGCAGGACCACGGCGATGACCCCCAGCCCCAGCGTCAGCTCGTAGGAGATCAGCTGCGCGCTGCTGCGCAGCGCCCCCAGGAGGGAGTACTTGTTGCTGGCGGACCATCCACCCAGGATGATCCCGTAGACGCCGATGGACGAGGCGGCCAGCACCAGCAGGATGCCCACGTTGACGTCGGCCAGGACCAGGGGGATGGTCCGCCCGAAGAGCTGCACGGCGGGACCGAAGGGGATGACCACGTAGACGAACAGCGCCGCGACCATGGAAATCGCCGGGGCCAGCCAGTAGGCGACGGAGTCCACCTGCGCCGGGACGAAGCTCTCCTTGAAGAGCAGCTTCAGCCCGTCGGCCAGCGGCTGGAGCAGGCCCAGCGGCCCGGCGCGGTTGGGGCCGTAGCGCAGCTGGAACTTCCCCAGGAGCCGCCGCTCCAGCAGGGTCAGGTAGGCGGTGGCCGTGAGCAGCGCCAGCAGCAGGACGGCGCTCTTGATGCCGGCCTCGACCAGGAAGGCGGTCACGGCGCGGCCTCCGCGCCCGCTGCGGCGGCAGCCGTCCCGCCCACCGCCCGTAGCGAGACCGCCGGCAGGGGGCGGTCCCAGGAGAGGAGGCGGTGCAGGGGAAGCGCGTCGAACCCACGGGGGACGAAGACGCGGCCGGGGGGCACCTCGGGCGTGACGCGCGCCCGCAGCACCAGGGAGGCGTCGCCGGCGGAT
>JBBIIQ010000142.1:0-5351 GCA_037446405.1 Armatimonadota bacterium
AAGGCCGGCGATCCCAACGAGGAAACCCGCCGCCAGGGCAGGCAGGCGGTCCGGCGACAGGATCAGGGGGAGGCGCAGGACCGCGGTCCCCACCGCCAGCGTGAGCACGGTGGCCGGCAGCGCCACCGCCGCGGAGGCCAGCCCGCGTCCCACCAGGTACGCCCAGAAGGGCACCGGCGCCGTGTAGATGTAGGCGATGGTCTTGAAGTGCTCGCGGTCCTCCAGCAGCCCCCAGGCCAGCCCCTGCATTGCCCAGACCACCACCGGCCAGAGGGCCGCCCCGACCACGAAGAAGTCCAGCATTGGCCCGCGCCGGCCCTCCGCCACCACAAAGAACATGAAGACGAGGATCAGCGTGCCACCCAGGGGGCGGGCGATGGAGTAGACGAAGAAGAGGAACGGATCGGTCCAGTTGGACTGCACCTGCCAGCCCAGCCAGAACCCCACGCGGGCCGTGCGCAGGGCGCGGGTCAGCACCGCCTCACCAGCGGAAGCTCAGCCGGCCCTCCTGGCGGGCCATCTGCTCCATGAAGCGCAGCATGCGCAATGCCAGGAAGAGAAACAGCACCGCCAGCAGAGCCAGGCCTCCGACCTCCCACGCCAGCGGCAAGAGGCCCGGATGGAACGCGGGGAACATCACCTGGCGCAGGCCGTCCAGGGCCAGGGTGATAGGGATGAGCGAGGCCGCCATGCCCACCCACAGCCCCAGCGCCCGCACGGGAAAGTAGAAGCCGGAGACGAGGTAGACCGGCTCCTGCAGCAGGCCCACCAGGTGCCAGGCCTCCCGTCCCCACAGCAGGAAGAGGCTGCTGAAGACCATGCCCAGGCCGTAGAGGGCGACCAGCCCCAGGGCGAAGATGAGCGCAAACAGCGGCCAGGACGAGACCGCCAGCGGTGCCTGGAAGAGCAGGACGCCCACCCCCACCACCACCGCAGCGCGCACCGTCGTTGCCACCGCCCCGCCCGCGGCCATGCCCAGGAGGATGGGCACGAGGCCGCAGGGGACCATCATGTAGAGCTCCAGGTTGCCCTGGTGCTTCTCCCAGTAGAACTGGGCAGCCATGTTCCACATCACGTTCATCCAGAAGGCGACGGTCGCCCCGCCCATGATCACGTAGCCGGTGAACTGCGGCGGCGCGCCCAGGGCGCGGTAGACGAAGACGAAGGCCAGCACGCCGAGGATGGGCAGAGCCAGGTCGTAGAAGATCCAGGAGGGCTCCCGTGCCGCCCCCACCGTCCGCGGGTAGGCCCGGCCGCGGACGGCGTACCAGACGCGCCGCGCCCTCATTCCGCGGTGGCCTCCCGGTCGGCCTCTTCCAGGCGCTGCCCCACCAGGGTGATGAAGGCGTCCTCCAGGGTGGGCTCGATCTTCTGCAGGCGGAGGATGTGCCGGCCGTGCCGGGTGAGCGCGGCCACCACCCCGGCGATGGCCCCGTCCTCGGCCAGGCGCAGGCGCAGCTCGGTCTGGCCGTCGCGCTCCGTGCTGTCCACGCGGGCCACGCCCGGCAGGCGGCGCAGGAAGTCGGCGCCGTCCAGGCGCTCGGTGTCCACCAGGAAGTACGAACCGCCGGAGGCGGCCCGCTTCAGGCGGGCCGGGGTGTCGCAGGCGACGATCTTGCCCTTGTGGATGATGGCCACACGGTCGCACAGCTCCTCCGCCTCGCTCATGTAGTGCGTCGTCAGGAGGATGGTGCGGTCGGGGCGGTCGGCCAGCCAGGCGCGGATGTAGGCGCGGATGTCCCGCGCCGCACCCACATCCAGGCCCACGGTGGGCTCGTCCAGGAAGACGACACTGGGATCGGAGAGCAGACCGCGCGCCAGGTTCATCTTCTGGCGCATGCCCGTGGAGAGCTGCTGCACCTTGCGGTGCCGCTCCGGGTACAGGCCGACCACCTGGAGGAGCCGGTCGATGCGCGCCAGCGCCTCGCCGCTGGGGATGCCGTAGAACTGGCTGAACATCCACAGCTGCTCGCGCACGGTGAGCAGGCCGTAGCCGGAGTGTTCCCCTCCGGAGACCATGCTGATGCGCTCCCGCACCTGCTGCGCCTGCGTGCGCACGTCGAACCCCTCCACCGCCGCCCGCCCCGAGGTGGGAAGCAGCAGGGTCACCAGGATCTTGATCAGCGTGGTCTTCCCCGCGCCGTTGGGGCCCAGCAGGCCGAAGAGCTCCCCCCGCTGCACCTCCAGGGAGACGCCGTCCAGCGCCACCACCGGCGCGCCGGAGGGATGCTGCCGGGAGCGGCGCAGGCGGAAGGTGCGGACGAGGTCCTCGGTCTCGATGGCGGGAGGCATAGCCCTAGGCCGCCGCGATGAGCGCGGCCACTGCTTCCAGGAAGCGGCGGTCGTCCGGCCCGAAGGCGGCCGGGTGGTCGCTGTCGATGTCGATCTCGCCGATCACCCGGCCGGCCCGGCTGATGGGCACCACGATCTCCGAGCGCGTGGAGGGGAAGCACGCCAGGTACCGGGGATCCCGGCTGACGTCATCGACGACCTCCGTGCGCCCCGTGGCCGCCGCGGCCCCGCAGATGCCGGTGCCGATGGGAATGCGCGTGTGCTCCGTGGCCTGGGGGCCCTTCCACGGCCCCAGCACCAGGTCGCCGCCCTCCACCCAGTAGATCCCCACCCAGGAGTAGTGCGGGAAAGCCTCCGCCAGGTAGGCGACGACCGCCTCCACACCGCCGTGCGCCAGACGGTCGCGCACCGCCTGCAGCGCGGCGCTGTAGTCCACCTCTGAAGCCATGGCCAAAACCTCCGGGCAGGCCCGGCTCATTATATCAGGCCCGACATCGGGCTCTCCGCGCAGGCCCCGGTCGCCGGGGACCGCCGTCGGCGCCGGGACCGGCTGGTCCCCCTTGCTTCATGCAGGCACATGTGTCAACAACGTCGGACCGTGACCGCGCCCACACGTCGTTGCCCAGGCGGGACCGGCAGGATCCCGGGCGCCGTGTTGACTCATGACGAAACCTGAGTTTCCGGAGCCCGTTGCATCATCGAAAGATCTGAGTGGAGCCCGTGGTCCCAGAGGTTCTCCAGGCGGCGATCGAGTTCCCGGCGGAGCTGGATGGGATTGAGCGTGTGGTAGAGAGCGCGGAGGGCGTGCTTGGCGGAGGCGGAGACCTCAGGGGCCTCGAGGACCCGCTGATAAGGCGTCTTGGCCTGATCGTAGCGCTTGATCACCTTGGCGCCTACCCGCTCTTTGGCGACCAGCCGCATCGTGGGCTGGAAGAAGTTGATCCAGAGCCGGAGCACATCGTAGACGGCATTGAGCGCGGTGGCGGCCGGCTCCCCCTCGTACCGATCGTAGCCGATGAGGCGGCGGATGACCGCCCCATTGCGTTCTTCCACATGGGCCTGGTCATTCTTGCGATACTCGCGGGAGCGGGTGAAGGTGAGGCGCTGGGCGCGGCAGTAGGCGATGAGGTTGGTGTTGATGAAGGCGCTGTCGTTGTCCGCGTCGATGCCCAGCAGGGGGAAGGGGAGCCGGTCGCGGACCGTGGTGAGCGCCCCAAAGACGCGACGCTGGCTGCGGTTGACGACCGCGCGGGGCTCAAACCAGGCGGTGGCGATGTCCACGACCGCGAGGCTCTGGACGTACTGGCCCTGTGTGGATTCGCCACAGTGGGCGACCAAGTCCAGTTCGGTGAAGCCAGGACGGCGCTCGTCCCACTGGGCGAAGGTGCGCACGGGGATGTGCTGCTTGAGCAGGCTCCCCGGGCGGGTCGTGGTGAGGCCTCGGGGCTTGGGCTGCCGCCGATAGGGGGCGAGCTTGCGGTCGATGGTGGCCGTGCTCATCCGCAGGAGGGCGGCCTCGACCGCCGGGGCGAGCTGGAGTTCGCCGCAGCGCCGCAGGGCCTCGAGCAACGGGGCCAGAAAAGGGCGCAGGCGTTTGCTGCACAGGCAGCCCGAGGCTTCCCAGAGGCGGTGCAGGGCTTCCACGACGGGGCGGTCATACCGGACCCGCCGGCCTCGGCGCTGTGTGCGGCGGTGGGGTGGCCCATGGCGGAGGAGGGTGATCGCGTACGTCCGATGGTAGCCGGTGGCCTTGACGAAGGCGTCCAGGATCTGGGCCTTCTCGGCTCGCCGGGCCGTGCGGTAGTGAGGATGGAGGGCCTGGGTCAGGTGGCGCTTGGCGAGGGGGGTCATAGGGCCGGTCGGACCTCCGAAGGTGGAGATAAGTTCACTCAGATTTTCAATGAGGCAACGGCCCCGGCCAAGCTTGGATTTATTATGAGGCAATGCGGGCGCTTGCCCTCCCGGGCGAAAGTGGCTACAGTATGTTGCAGCATCCCCTGGGAAGCGACTACAGTAAGAACCGGGCCGGGGTAGCTCAGTTGGTAGAGCGCGGGCCTGAAGAGCCCGGCGTCGGCGGTTCGACTCCGTCCCCCGGCACCACCCTACACTCACCCCTGTCAGCCAGCGGCGAGCCCAGAGGCGGTCCGACAGCACCCGGAGGCGAAACCGGTCCTACGGCCCGGGCGGGAACCACCAGGGAGTGAGACGCCGCAGGGCGGCGACGAGCAGGCCGACACTGGCGGCGAGGAGACCCAGCACCACCAGGCCCACCCCCAGGCCCAGCGCCAAGAAGACGCCGTCGTCCTTCATCAACCCCAGGCCGATGAACATTACCGAGAGCGCCGGCAGGGTGTTGAGGAACGGCGCCGGGCTGAGCAGGACCAGCCCCATGATCAGGACATTCAGCGCGGCCGCACGGACGATCAGCGGATGCCTAAGCACGCGGAAGCGGGGGCGGGAGAACCGCTCGATCCGCCGCACCAGGGGGACGCCGCGGCGGCGCAGCACCTGCAGCGTCTGCGCGGAGAGGACCTTGCGCCGCACGAAGCCGGGCAGCCAGGGGCGATCCATGCCGATGACCAGGCGCAGGGCCAGCAGGGAGTAGATGGGGCCCACCAGCGTCGAGGCCCCGGGAGGGAGCACAGGGATGAGCATGGGCAGCCCCAGGATCAGCATGAGCAGCCCGAACCCGCGTTCGTCGATGCGGTCGACGATCTCGCCGACGGTCACCCGCTCCTCCGTGGCCAGGAGCTGGTCCAGGACCTCGCTGATGGGCGGAGGCGGCAGCGGAAACTTCGGGTGAGCTTCCATCATCATGTAGCGCATCAGGTTTCCGCCGCCGGGCGGCATTCCCCTGCAGGAACTGCGGCGCGCATCGGGAAAGAGAAGACCAGAGGACGACGTGCATGGCGCGCGCGCGCGGCCTGGAGCCCTACGACAAGAAGCTGCTGGCTAACATCATCCATCAGGTCTGGCGGAACTGTCAGGCCTTCGTCACGCTCCTGATGGAGCGCGGCCCGGAGGAAGCCTACTACGCTCTGGAGGAACTGGCGGAGTGG
>JBBIIQ010000143.1:0-5346 GCA_037446405.1 Armatimonadota bacterium
CTCCTCTTCCTCCTCCGCCAGCTCCACCGTCTCCTCGGGCTCCTCTTCCAGCCATCGCAGCTGCGTGCGCCTCCCCGCGCCCGCCAGGACCTCCTCCCTCTCCAGCGACGACGCGTCGGCGGCCTCCGTGACGGTGATCCGCTCCAGGTGCAGTCCCTCCCGCGGCCGCAGGAGGATGCGCTTGCCGCTGGCCTCCTCCAGCTGGCGCAGCCACGAATCTCCGTCGCGCGCCAGCAGCGCATGGACCTGCGGGTGAACCTCCACCAGGAGCGCCCGCGCCCGGTTGATCCGCGCCAGCCGCCGCACCTCGCGCCGCGTGCGCAGGCTCATGGTCTCCGGGCTGAGCACCCGCCCCCGCCCCTCACAGTAGGGGCAGGGGATGCGCATCACCTCTTCCAGGTCCTGGTGCACCCGCTTGCGGGTGATCTCCTCCAGCCCCAGCTGGGTCAGGTCGATGATGTGGATCTTGGCCCGGTCCCGCTGCACCGCCTCGTCCAGCGCCTGCAGCACCCGCTTGCGGTGCCGCTCGTTCTCCATGTCGATGAAGTCCACCAGGATGATGCCCCCGATGTCGCGCAGGATGATCTGGCGGACGATCTCGTCCACCGCCTCCAGGTTGGTCTTGAAGATGGTGCTGGCCAGGTCGGTCTTGCCCACGTACTTGCCCGTGTTCACGTCGATCACGGTGAGCGCCTCGGTCCGGTCGATGACGATGTACCCGCCGGAGCGGAGCCAGACCTTGCGCCGCAGCGCGCGCTCCAGCTCCTTCTCCACGCCGAAGTGCTCGAAGATGGGCTCCTCCCCCTTGTAGAGGACAACCCGGGATTTCAGTGCCGGGGCAAAGGAGGAGAGGAGGTCCAGGATGCGGCCGTACTCCTCCGGCGAGTCGATGACGAACCGCTGCACATCCTCGGTGAGCAGGTCGCGCACGACGCGGCGGATCAGCCTCACGTCCTGGTAGATCAGCAGCGGCGCCCGCCCGTTGCGCGCGCGCTCTGTCACCCGGTTCCACACCGAGAGGAGGAAGTCCACGTCCGCCTTCAGCTCCTTCTCGCTGACCCCTTCGGCGGCGGTGCGCACGATCACCCCCATCTTCTCCGGCTTGATGGCCTCGGCGATCTGGCGCAGGCGCTTGCGCTCCGCCTCCGCCTCGATGCGCCGGGAGACGCCCACGTAGTTCACGGTGGGCATGAGCACCAGGTAGTGGGCTGGCAGGGCAATGTAGGTGGTCACGCGCGCCCCCTTGCTGCCCATGGGCTCCTTGGTCACCTGCACCAGGATCTCCTGGCCGGGGCGGAGGCGGTCGGCGATGGCCCCCCGCCCGAAGGACTCGTCCACTTCCTCGCCGGCCAGTCGCTGGCTGCGGATGTCGGCCACGTGCAGGAAGGCGTTGCGCTCCAGGCCGATGTCCACAAACGCCGCCTCCATGCCCGGGAGGACGTTCACCACCTTTCCCTTGTAGATGTTGCCGGCGAGGGGCTCGCCGCGCTCCACGAAGATGTTCACCAGGGTGCCGCCCTCCGTGACAGCCACCCGGGTCTCGTCAGGCTCAACGTTGGCAAAGATCTCGCGTGCCATATCCACTCCTCACAAGAGAATCTTCCTCCGCCGCGCGCCGATGCCGAGCAGCAGCCCCGTGGCCACGCCCATGGTCAGCAGGGAGCTGCCACCGTAGCTGATGAAGGGAAGCGGAATCCCCGTGATCGGCATCAGCCCCACCGTCATCCCCATGTTCACGAAGACGTGAAAGACGGTCATGGTGGCGATGCCGCCGGCGATGAGCATCCCCAGCCGGTCCGCGGCGGTGTAGGCAATCTGCAGGGCGCGCCAGATCCACACCAGGAAGAGCAGGAGGAGGAGGACCCCGCCCACGAATCCCATCTCCTCCCCGATCACGGTGAAGATGAAGTCGGTGTGCTGCTCGGGGATGAAGCGTAGCAGGTTCTGCGTGCCGGCAAACACCCCCTTTCCCCAGACCTGCCCCGAGCCCACCGCGATCTTGGCCTGGTTGAGGGCGTAGCCAGCGCCCAGGGGGTCGATCCCCGGATCGAGGAAGACCAGCAGCCGCTGCCGCTGGTAGTCACGCAGAACCGACCAGAGGAAGGGCGCGCCCATCAGGCCCAGCCCCCCAAGGCCGGCCAGCAGCCTCAGCCGGACCCCGGCGAGGAAGAGCATCCCCAGCATGATGGCCCCCAGGACCATGGCGCTGCCCATGTCCGGCTGTCGCAGGATCAGCAGCATGGGGATCCCCACATGGGCCAGGACAGGCAGCAGGCCGGGCAGCGTGGACGGGGGCTTCTGCGTGCTGAGGGACCGCGCCAGGGTCAGGATGAGCACGATCTTGGCCAGCTCCGACGGCTGAAAGCCGCCGAGAGGTCCCAGGGGGATCCAGCGCTGCGCGCCCAGCCGGGTGACGCCGACCAGCAACACCGCCACCAGCAGAACCAGCATCCCGGCATAGAGCACCCGGGAGAGCCCGGCCAGGCGGCGGTAGTCCACCAGGGCCACCGCCATCATCGCCCCCGCAGCGAGGGCCAAGTGGAGCAGGCGCGTGCGCACGTAGGCCCAGGGCCCGCCCAGGGGGACGGCGGCGCTGGCCAGGGCCACAAGGCCAAATGCAACCAGCAGCACGGTGGCCGCCAGCAGCGGAAGGTCCAGATGGCGCAGCACCCGCCTCACGGCGCACCTCCCTGTGCCTGCGGCACCGCGCCAATCCCGAAGGCGGCCTGCAGCACCGCCTTGGCGATGGGCGCGGCCACCAGCCCGCCGCGCCGCCCGTGCTCCACCAGCACGGCCACGGCGACCCGCGGCGCCGCCGCCGGGGCGTAGGCCGCAAACCAGGCGTGAGGCTGCCCGCGGGGGTTCTCCGCGCTGCCGGTCTTGCCGGCGACGGTCAACCCCGGAATCGCCACCGCTCGGCCGGTGCCACGTTGCACCACCGCCTCCAGCGCCTCCTGCAGCGTGTCCAGCACATCAGGACGGAAGGCCACGCGGCCCCCCGGCGGCATCGAGAGGGTGCGGGACGGCCCGCCGTCTGGATCCAGCACCTGACGCACCAGGTGCGGCCGGACCAGCGTCCCCCCGTTGCCGATGGCGGCGATCATCCGCGCCACCTGCAGCGGCGTCACGTTCACCCACCCCTGGCCGATGGCCATGTTGGCGTCGTCCCCCGGGTACCACGGCTCGCCCTGCGTCCGCTGCTTCCAGGCGCTGTCGGGGATCAGGCCGGGGCTCTCGGAGGGCAGGTCGATGCCAGTGCGCTCCCCCAGGCCCAGCGCCCGCGCCATCTCCGCCATGGCGTCGCCGCCGGTGCGCGTTCCCAGGGTCCAGAAGAAGACGTTGCACGACTGGGCGACCCCCGCGACGAAGTCCACGGTGCCATGCGCCTTCAGGTCGCGGAAGACCCACCCGCCCAGGCGGAAGATGCCGTTGCAGGTCACCCGAGTGGCGCGGGTGGCCGTGCCGCGCGCCAGGGCCGCCGCGGGGGTGACCACCTTAAAGACCGATCCGGGCTCGTAGGTGCTGTCCACGGCGCGGCTGAGCAGGGGCAGGCCGCGGTCCGTGGCGAGGCGCGCCCACGCCTGCGGAGAGATCCCCGCGGCGAAGGCGTTGGGATCGAAGGTGGGGTGGCTGGCGATGGCCAGGACCTCGCCGCTGCGGGCGTCGAGCACGACCACCGCCCCGGCCATCTCCCCCAGGGCAACCTCGGCGGCCCGCTGGATGTCCAGGTCGATGGTCAGGACCAGCGACTTCCCGGGATGGGCGGGGTCGCGCCCCAGGATGCCCAGCGCCCGCCCCCGCGCGTCCACCTCCACCCGCAGCCGACCGTCGTGGCCGCGCAGCTCGCGGTCGTAGGTCCGCTCCACGCCCGCCTTCCCGATGAGGTCGCCCATGCGGTAGCCTTCCCACGCGGGGCTGGCCAGCTCCGCCGCATCGATCTCCCCCAGGTAGCCCAGCGCGTGGGCGGCCAGCGACCCGTACAGGTAGTGCCGCACCGGCTCCACCTCGATGATCACCCCGGGGAGGTCCAGACGGTTCTCCTCCACCATGGCCACGACGCGCTTGGGAGCGTCCCGCAGCAGCCGCACCGGCTCGAAGGGGCGGCGGCGGGCCTGTTCCAGGCGCTGCTGGATCTCTGCGGGCGCGATGTCCAGGATCGCCGCCAGGCGCGGCAGCACCTGCTGCGGACGGCGCAGCTCCATGGGCAACAGGGAGACGGTGAAGGCGGCGCGGTTGGTGACCAGCGGCCGGCCCTTGCGGTCGTAGAGGATGCCGCGCGGCGCGGGCAGGCGGAGGTCGCGCAGCCGGTTCTCCTCGGAGAGCTGCCGGAAGCGACTCCCCTGCAGCACCTGCATCTGCCACAGGCGGCCTAACAGCAGGGCAAAGAGCAGCACGCTGATCACGGCGAACGCCGCCAGCCGCCTGGAGATGGGCTCAGACGGCATGGCGCCTCTCCCGCGACTCCGTCCCGCGCGCCCCGCGCCACAGCCAGCGCACGACGGCGAAGGCCGGCCAGACCGCCAGCAGGTTCAGCGCCAGCTGCCCCAGCAGCGGCCGGCCGAAGACGGCGGGCGCGACGGGCAGCAGGCCAGTGACCGCCAGCACGACCGCCAGGACCCCCTGCTGCAGCACCGTGGCCAGCGCCGTGATGGCCCACGGCAGCAGCGGCTGGTCCACGAGCACCGTCCGCCCCAGCACCCCCGCCACCTGTCCCACGACCAGCTTGGCCAGCGCCAGCAGCCCCACGCTCCCGCCGAAGAGGAGGTCCTGCAGCAGCCCCGCCCCCAGCCCGACCACCGGTCCCCAGCCCGGGCGACGCAGGGCGACGGCGATGATCAGAGGAATCGCCGGGTCGGCCACCTCCCCCCAGAGGGGGAGGCGCACCAGCCAGACGCTGTGCACCAGCTCGCTGAGGAGGAGCAGGCCGACGACCGCCACAGCCACTAGTGGCGCGAGCCCCTTTCCGGCAACAGGATCAGCACCTCCTCCAGGCGGCCCAGGTCGACGGCCGGGCGCACCGTCCCTTCGCGAAAGACCGCCGCGCCCTCCGCCGGGCGGATGGTGTGCAGCCACCCGATGACCAGGCCACGGGGAAAGACGCCCCCCTGTCCGGAGGTGATGACCACGTCTCCCGGCCGCACCGCGCTGGCACGCGAGAGGTACTTGATCAGCAGATCTCCCCGGCCGTTCCCCTCCACCACCCCCACCTCCCGGGAGCCCTGCAGGATCACACCCACGGCGCTGCGGGGGTCGGAGAGCAGCAGGACCCGGGCGGTGAAGGGCGTGGTCTCCATGACCCTGCCCACCGCCCCCTCAGCGGTGACCACAGGGCTGCCCCGCACCACC